>CBIHRE010000199.1:0-8560 GCA_966212385.1 uncultured Akkermansia sp.
GCGATGTAGGTTTTGCACTGCAAGAGCACCTGGCGCTCGGTCAGCTCGGTCGCCTCGTCGGTGCCGAAGTGGAACTTAAGACCCTTCTTCTTATACCAGGCGAACACCTCCCGCGCCTCGGCGTCGGAGACCTGCGTGGCGGCGTAGTAGAGCGCGGACTGCGAGAGACGCTCCTTGTAGACGCCGGTCGGGAAAAGGAGCTCGTCCGGGATGATCGCGTTATACATGCCCATGCAGCCCTCGTCGAAGACACCCATGATGGACTTTTTCACGCGTAGATCGTCGGCGATTTTCTTGGCGACGGCCTTGGCTTTCGGCGGAAGCAAAGCCTTCGCGAGCGGCTTCACGTGCGCGGTCTTGTGCTTCACAACGCCGCTCTTGAGCCAGCTTTCGAGGCCGCCGAGGAAGAGTGCGTCGTCGAAGTTCTCGCTCCAGAGCGTGGAGTATTTCACGCCGGCCTTGGTGAGGGAGCCGTTGAGGTTGAGCATGCCGACGAGGCCGGGCCAGGTGCCGGACCAGTTGGCGACGTTGAGGATCGGGCCTCGATGAGAGATGAGCCCGTGGAGGAGGTGGTGCGAATACTGCCAGACGCACTCGGCGACGATGAGCGGCGCCGTCGGGTCGATGTTGGCAAACACCTCCATGCCCTCCTTCTGGGAGCCGATGAAGCCGTGCTTCACGTCCTTCTTGTAGGGATGCGCGCGGACGAGCTTGTAGCCGAAGGAGGCGACGACCTCGGCGAGCTGCTTCTCCATCGCGGCCTGGGCGGGCCAGCACTTTTCGTTCGCCGATTGGCGAAGGTCGCCGTTGGCGACGAGATAGACGGACTTCTTCGGGAGTTTCTTGGCAGGCATGATGAGCGGGTGATGTGCGCGGTGGCGCAGGGGTGTTTGTCGATAATCGACCGCGCTACTTTAGCAGAATCGACAGGTTGGTGAATGGAGGATAGCGACCTGCGCATGGATAATATCGACCGCTCCGAGGATCGCTCCTTGCTCGCCGCCCAAGTGGCGGAAAGCCGGACCTTTTTCCTCCAACTGGCGGGGCCTTGGCGGGAACGCGTGAGCGTGGCGCTCGGCGGGTGGGAGCTCTGCCGCTCCGATTACCGCGTGGCGCGTGATCGTTATCCCTACGTGGTGCTGGAACTGGTGGTCGGCGGACGCGGGCGCGTGTCGCTCGACGGCAGCGAACACCGACTGGAGGCGGGCGTGTGCTTCGCAAGCGGACAACGCACCGCCTGCCGCATCGACACGACACCCGACGAGCCGCTCGAAAAGTTTTTCTTCGCGCTGGCGGGCGCCGGGGTGACACGGGCGCTCACGCAGGCGGGCCTGCTGCACGGACGGGCGCGACGCGTGGCCGCGTTGGGCGAGCTGCGCGAGCTGGCCGAGGACATCACTCGCGAAGGCCGGCGGCATGGGGCGGCCGCGCCGGCGATCTGCGCGCGATTCGCCGAGGTGATGCTGCTCAAGATCGGCGAGGAGCCGGCGCGAGCCGCAAGCGCGCGTCTCGGCGCCGACGCGGAGGGAGCGCGGGAAAACTTCGAGCGTTGCCGCGCGTTGATCGATCAGCACGCCGAGAAATGGAGCGGCTTGGGCGATATCGCGGCGGCGGCCAAGCTGGACGGCTCAAGCGTGTGCCGGCTTTTCCGGCGTTTTCTCGGGGTTAGTCCGCACCAATACCTGAGGCGGCGAAAGATGGCGCTGGCGGCGGCGTTCCTGCTCGAACGAGGCGGCCGGGTGCAGGATGCGGCCGCGCGGGTCGGCATGGACGACCCGTTTCACTTTTCGCGCGCATTTCGCGCGGTTCACGGCGTGCCTCCGAGCGCTTTGCTTTCCGCGCGGCGCTAAACCGACTCAAATCCCTCTCGCGGAGGAAAATGGTCGGGGTGGAGAGATTCGAACTCTCGGCCTCTACGTCCCGAACGTAGCGCTCTACCAGGCTAAGCTACACCCCGATTTCCGCTTTCCTTGCGGGAGCGGGGGGGCACCATCCTTGGTGAATCGGCGGAGTTCAAGGGCGAATTTTAACAAGCTCCGAGCGAGCGCCCCCTATCGGCACAGGGCTGCTTTTCGCAAACCGCCGGAAACTACGGATCGTCGCAGGCTCGCATGCCGAGGCGGGAATCTCCCGGATGGACGAAGTCATTCCGAGCCGCTCAAGCCGCCCTTTTTCCATGAGTATTTCGTTTCGTCCCGGTATCCCCTTTCGAGAACTGCGGCGCGGCTGGGAGGCCGTGGTCCTGCCTGGTCCGGAGCTGCCTCCGCAGCACCCCGTCGAAAAAGCGGCCGCGGAAAGCTCGCGCAGCCAGTCCACCGTGGTCGTGACCGGCTCCTACTTTCGCGTGCAGGCCGATTTTCGCACGGTGAACGAGGGCAACGCCTACTTTGCCATCGATGCCTCGACGGAACTCGGCGAAGGCAAGATCCGCCCGGGCACCCGGCTTTGCAACGGCATCGCCTGCGCCACGCTGGCCACCGCGCCCGTGGCCTGGCGCTGGCTGCTCAACCGGTATCTCCGCTACGCCTCGGCCGCACCGGATAATATCCCCTGTGGGTCGGCGGGCTTCATGAGTCTCGCGACACCTTGGGTGCATCTTTACACGACGCACGCCCAAGAGTCCCTGGCGGCGAAGGAACGCTTCAGCTTCGACCTGCTGCTTCACACGCTCGGTCTGCTCGCGATCCGTCGCGCCGAGGAAGGCGCGCAAGCCGCCATGCGCGAGGGGCGCGTCTTCACGCCCGATCCGAGCGAATTTCCCGAGCTGCGCTCGGACTCCTGAAGCTTCCGACGCCTGCAAAACAAAAGGGCCGCCCGATCGGGCGGCCCTTTTGTTTTTTGCGGGACGCAAAATCCCGTCTCCGGGCGCCGACGTGCGCGGCCGGAACGCGGCGCTTACTTCAGCGCGGCGGCGATGCGGGCGAGCGCCTTCTCGACGTTCTCCCGCGAGTTGAAGGCGCTGATGCGAACGTGGCCTTCGCCGCACTTGCCGAAGCCGGCGCCGGGCGTGCAAACGACCTGGGCTTCGTTGAGGAGCTTGTCGAAGAAGGCCCAGGAATCGGTGCCGGTGTTGATCCAGATATAGGGCGCGTTGTCGCCGCCGACGCACTTGAAGCCGAGCTTGGTCATGGCGTCGCGGATGAGCGCGGCGTTGCCCAGATAAAAGTCGGTCATCGCCTTCACCTGCGCCTTGCCGGCCTCGGAGTAGATCGAGGCGGCGGCCTTCTGCACGGGGTAGGACACACCGTTGAACTTGGTCGTGTGGCGGCGATTCCAGAGCGCGTGCACCGAGTGGGCGTTGCCGGCCTTGTCGAAGGCTTGGAGCTTCTTCGGGACGACGGTGTAGGCGCAGCGCGTGCCGGTGAAGCCGGCGGTCTTGGAGAAACTGCGGAACTCGATCGCGACCTCGTCGGCGCCGGGGATCTCGTAGATGGAGTGCGGGATCTTCGGGTCGCGGATGTAGGCCTCGTAGGCGCTGTCGAAGAGGATGATGGCCTTGTTGGCCTTCGCGTAGGCGACCCAGGCGGTGAGCTGCTCCTTGGTGGCAACGGCGCCGGTCGGGTTGTTGGGGAAGCAGAGGTAGATCAGGTCGCTCGCGGAGGACGGAATCGCGGGAACGTAGCCGTTGGCGGGGGTGCACTCGAGGTAGGTGATGCCCTGGTAGCGGCCGTCGAGGTTGGCGCCGGTGCGGCCGGCCATGACGTTCGTGTCGACATAAACCGGATACACGGGGTCCGGGATCGCGAGCTGGAGACCTTCGGTGGCGAAGATTTCCTGGATGTTGCCGCAGTCGCACTTGGAGCCGTCGGAGACGAAGATCTCGTCGGCGGCGATGGGGCAGCCGCGCGCGGCGTAGTCGTTGGCGGCGATGGCCTCGCGGAGGAATGCGTAGCCCTGCTCGGGGCCGTAGCCCTTGAAGGTCGCGCGGTTGGCGAGCTCCTCGGCGCCGCTCTTCAGCGCCTCGATGCAAACCTGGGGCAAGGGCTCGGTGACGTCGCCGATGCCGAGGCGGATGATGGGCTTGTCGGGGTTGGCGGCCGTGTAGGCGCCGACGCGCTTGGCGATGTCGGAAAAGAGGTAGCTGGCCTTGAGCTTCAGGTAGTTCTCGTTGATGCGGATCATGGCGTGGGAGGCGGTAAGCGTTGGGTGAAACGCTTGAACAAGAGGCCCGCGCCGCCTTTGTTCAAGCCCGGCGTCTCCTCGCGCGACCCCGTCCCCCGCATGCAAATCATCACCTCCGTCACCGAGATGCAGACTCTCGCCCACGAGCTTCGCTCCAAGGGCCAGATCATCGGGCTCGTGCCCACCATGGGCGCGCTCCACGAGGGGCATCTGAGCCTCGTGCGCCTGGCGGCCGAGCGTGCGGACAAGGTCGTGGTTTCCGTATTCGTGAACCCGACCCAGTTCGCTCCGAGCGAGGACTTTAACAAATACCCGCGCGAGCTCGAGGCCGATGTCGCCAAATGCGAATCCGCCGGCGCCGACTACGTCTTCGCCCCGCCGCACGAGGATGTTTACCCCAAGAACTACTCGACCTTCATCACCGAGGAGCGCGTCGCCAAACCGCTCGAAGGCGTCTCCCGCCCCACCCACTTCCGCGGCGTGACCACCGTCGTCGCCAAGTTGTTCAACATCTGCCGCCCCGACCTCGCCGTTTTCGGCCAAAAGGACGCCCAGCAGGTCGCCGTCATCCAGAAGATGGTCGCGGACCTCAACTTCACCGTCGATGTCGTCGTCGCTCCGACCCAACGCGAGCCGGACGGCCTCGCGATGAGCTCGCGCAACCGCTACCTCACCGCCACGCAGCGCGGAGAGGCGCTTGCGATCAGCCGCGCGCTCTTCAAGGCCCGCGACATGGTCGCCACCGGCGAACGCCGCTCAGACCGCCTGATCGCGGAGGCCACGCACATCCTCAGCCAGCAACGCCGCATCCGCGTGATCTACGTCTCGCTCGTCGATCGCTTCACGATGGAGCCGATGAAAGAGGTCGAGACCGGCCGCTCCCTCATCGCCATCGCCACCTGGGTCGACGAAGTCCGCCTGATCGACAACATCGTGCTGTGAGCACCCCATCCCCCGCCGCCCATTCCGGCGCACCCGAATCGACCGCCGCCGTCCTTCCCGCCGCGCGCCGCTACGACGTCCTCGTGATCGGCTCCGGCATCGCCGGACTCAGCTTCGCGCTCAAAGTCGCGCGCCAAGGCCGCTCCGTCGCGATCCTCACGAAAAAGAACAAGGCCGAGTCCAACACCAACTACGCCCAAGGCGGCATCGCGGTCGTCACCGCGGAGACGGACGACTTCGCCAAACACGTGACCGATACGCTCGTCGCGGGCGACGGCCTCTGCGACCGCAAGGTCGTCAAGCAGATCGTCACCGACGGCCCCGCCCGCGTGCAGGAGCTGATCGACCTCGGCCTAAAATTCTCCCGTGACGGCGACGGCGGCTACGACCTCGGTCGCGAGGGCGGCCACAGCGAGCGCCGTATCCTCCACGTGAAGGACATGACCGGGAAGGCGATCGAAGAATCGCTTACCCGCGCCATCGCCCGCGAGCCGCGCATCGCCCTCTTCGAACATTTCTTCGCCATCGACATCGTCACCACCGGCAAGATCGCGAAGAGCCGCCGCGGCAAAAAAACGGCCGCGCGCGCGAAAGCGCCCGACCGCGTCGCCGGCGTCTACGCGCTCGATGTCCACGACGGACGCGTCATCGAGTTCCACGCCCCCGTCGTCATGCTCAGCAGCGGCGGCGCCGGCCAGGTCTACCTTTACACGACCAATCCCGACATCGCCACGGGCGACGGCATCGCCATGGCCTACCGCGCCGGCGTCGAGGTGCGGAACATGGAGTTCATCCAATTCCACCCCACCGCGCTCTACTCGATCTCGGGGAAACGCTTCCTCATCAGCGAGGCGGTGCGCGGCGAGGGCGCCATCCTGCGCAACGCCGAAGGCGAAGCCTTCATGGCCCGCTACCACAAGCTCGCCGATCTCGCGCCGCGCGACATCGTCGCCCGCGCCATCGACGCCGAGATGAAGCGCACCGGCGCGCCGCACGTGTGGCTCGACATCACGCATCGCAACGCCGCCTTCCTGCGCTCGCGCTTCCCCCTTATCTATAAAGCCTGCTCCGAGGAGGGCATCGACATCGCGAAGGACAAGATCCCGGTCGTCCCCGCCGCGCACTACACCTGCGGCGGCGTCGCCACCACCCTCTCCGCCGAGACCACCCTCCCCGGCCTCTACGCCTGCGGCGAGGTCGCATGCACCGGCCTGCACGGGGCGAACCGCCTCGCTTCGAACTCGCTGCTCGAGGCCGTCGTGATGGCCCACCGCGGAGCGGCCTCGGTGGACGCCTACCTCAGGCGTATTGAAAAATCGGATGCGCCAGCGCCGGTCATCCCGCCCTGGCGCGACCTCGGCGGCGGCGACCAGGACGAGCGCGTCGTCATCACCCACAACTGGGACGAGCTGCGCCGCACGATGTGGGACTACGTGAGCATCATGCGCACGACCAAGCGCCTCGAGCGCGCCCGCACGCGCATCGCCACGCTCGCGCGCGAGACGCACGACTACTACTGGAACTTTTCCGTCGACCCGCGCCTGCTCGAGCTGCGCAACCTGATCCAAGTCGCCGAGCTGATCGTCGCCTGCGCCCTCCAGCGCAAGGAAAGCCGCGGCCTGCACGCCATCGCCGACTACCCGAAGAAGCTGCGCAAGGCGGCGGATTCCCGCGTGCGACGAAAAGGCTGAGGCCCCAAGGCCGCATCGCCCTCTCCTCTCATTCTCATCGATTAGCCGAGGGAGGTTGCCCTCCCTCAGCTCTCACACCACCGGACGTGCGGTTCACGCATCCGGCGGTTCCTAAACGGATGGTCTGGCTTGGGCGGACTGAAGCGTTTCGAGCAGACTGACGAGCCCCATCATCGTAAACACCTTCGCGGGGAAGGCGGCGTGCATGTGCGAGGCGCCGCTGTTGAACCATGACCCCCGGCCGTTGTTCGCCGAGCGGTAGGCCCGGACTTCTTCGAGTCCGAGCTTCCGCAGTCGTCCGAACCGCGTCGCCGGACGCTTCCACTGTCGCCAGATGATTTGACGCAGGCGCCGCCTCACCCATTGGTCCAGCTCCTCGGCAAAACCTTTGGTCTCGCTGAGGCGGAAGTAGTTCATCCAGCCGCGCAGCAGGGGATTGAGCTGTTCCCGGATCAACCGACCCAGGTTTCTCCCGCACCCCTGCCTCAGCAGCTCCTTGAGCTTGTCCCTGATCTTGCGGCACGTCTTTTGCGGCACCCGGATCTTCGCGTCCTTCTGGGCGGTGAAGCTGTAGCCGAGGAAGACCCGGTTGACGGGCCGATCCACCGCGCTTTTCGCGCGGTTGACCTTCAGCTTGAGCGTTCCCTCAAGGAAACCGATCAGCGAGGCCATCACCCGTTCGCCGCTGCGCCGGCTCGCAACGTAGACGTTGCAGTCGTCGGCGTAACGGCAGAAGGCGTGGCCGCGCCTCTCCAGTTCCCGGTCGAGGTCGTCCAGCAGGATGTTGGAGAGCAGCGGCGACAGGGGCCCGCCTTGCGGCGTGCCCTTGTCGGTGGACTGCACCAACCCTCCGAGCATGACACGGCGTTCAGATACGAACGGATCAGCTGGATCACCCGCACGTCCTTCACCCGGCGCCTCACCCGCGCGATCAGCAGGTCGTGGTCCACCTCGTCGAAGAAGCTCGCGAGGTCGAGATCCACCACCCACCGCTTCCCCTGCCTTTGATGCTCGCGCGCGGCGAGCACGGCCTGATGCGCACTGCGGCCGGGCCGGAACCCGTAGCTGTGCGCGGAGAAGTGCGGTTCGAACAGCGGAGCGAGCACCTGCAAGAGCGCCTGCTGGACGAACCGATCCGTCACCGTCGGCACCCCGAGCTTGCGGGTGCCTCCACCGGCCTTGGGGATCTCCAAGCGGCGCACCGCTTCGGGACGGTAGGTCCCGGCCTGCAACCGCGCCTCGATCCCCGGCCAGTCTTGGCGCAACCGGAGCTCCGTGGTCTCGATGTCGAGTCCGTCCACGCCGGCCGCGCCCCTGTTGGCTCTGACTTTCTTCCACGCGAGGTTCAGGTTCTCGCGCGCGATCATCTGCTCGATCAGTCCCTGCCCTGGCCCGGTGGTGTTCCCACAGGACGATGCCGCGCTTGCCGCACCTCCGTCACCTCGCCCGGCGTTCCGGCCGGTCTCGGTCTGGTTGGCGGAACGCGTTCTCCCCGCGTCCCCTTCTGCGGCGCCACGCCGGTTCATTCCCCGCGGCCTCCACCGTCTCGTTTCGGTTCGGCCCTTCGCCCCTGATCGTTCGGGCTACTATGGCCTCGGCTGACTTCTGCCCGCACTTCGCGCCCATTCTCCATGGCACTGGCCCTTGCAGGCATGCCGGCAGTTCTCCCCGGGTATGACGCACCTGCCTTCACGCTTATGCCTGCCGCCATTACGCGCACACCTTCCGTGCAGACTTTGGACTTTGAGGTTATGGGCCCTCTCATCCGGTGTGCCCGCCTTTGCGGTTCTTGTTCATCAGGCCAG
>CBIHRE010000200.1:0-8493 GCA_966212385.1 uncultured Akkermansia sp.
ACTGGTCGCTTGGTGGCCGGGTAATCAGGAAAACCGGGAGCTCGTGAGAGATCGGTTGGAGATGCCCAGTAGAATCGGTTATCGTGCCGGCAAAGTCGGCGCGGCTTACGATTTCACAAACGACGGTCTCCGCCAGGTGATCGTGCCGAAAACGATCGGGCAGACTGACATCGGTTCCTTCGCCGACGGCTTCACCCTCGAGTTTTGGATCAGCAACGACCTCACCTCGGATGGCACCTTGAAACGAGTCGTCTCCTGGGTGGAGGGAGCGGATCCGAATCGCGTGCGGATCGAACTCCGCCTGGGTGTCATTCGCCTGCAGACCCTGAGCACCTCTTGGGATATGGATGGGGTGGGCGCGGCCTGGACCCACGTCGCCTACGCCTATGACCGCGCCGCCGGCAAGCTTCGCGGCTACGTCAACGGAGTGCAGCGCTTTCAGGCCGATGTAAGCGCGACGCTGTTCGCCGCGACTGTCGGCGATCTCTACCTTGGAGGCATTCCTCTCGCGCATCAGACGCCTTGCTTCAAGGGCGGCCTCGACGAGTTGAGCATCTACAACCGCCCGCTTGCGCACGGCGAGATCGCCGACCTCTGCAACGCCGGCGCGCTGGGCAAGCATCCCTTCTCCGACAATCAGGCGCCTTTGGTGACCGCCGGGCCCGATCGCGGTGTGTCGGCCGCCGGCGGGTCGACCATCCTCGAAGGGCAGGCGGCGGACGACGGCCTGCCCGCGAACCGGCTCGATACGACTTGGACGCAGTTGTTCGGCCCCGCCTCGGCCACGATCACCGCGGCGAGCTCTCCGCGCACCGCCGCCACCTTCCCCGTCGCGGGCGTGTATGGTTTCAAGTTGAGCGCGAGCGACGGTCTACTGGTGCGCTCCGACCTGGTCGAGGTGCGCGTGGCGACCTCGCTTGAAGTGCAGCAGCCGTCGGGCCTCGTCGCCTGGTGGCCGGCGAACAGCTCGACCGAGGAGCGCATGACCGGGCGTCTGGAACCGACGGTGAATCCGGCCTACGGCACCGGCAGGGTGGGCAATGCGTGGGCCTTCGATGCCGGCAACCGTCACGTCACCGTGGCCGGCCATCCCGAGCAAACAAACCTCGGCGCCTTCGCGGCCGGCTTCACGATGGAGTTCTGGATCTACGACAACCTGACCGACGACGGAACCTTCCGGCGGGTGTTTGGCTGGACAAACGGCGCCACCGACCAGATGCGGGTGGAATCCAGAGGCTCCAGCGATACCTGGCGCTTCCAGGTTCAGGGCACGTTCTGGGATGTGAATCGTCCCGACCGCCAGTGGACGCATTACGCCTATGCCTACGACCGCGCCTCCGCGCGGATAAGAATATATCGCAACGGAGTGCAGCAGACGGATTCGGCGGCAAGTGGCAGCCCCTTCCTCTCCTCCGGCGAACTTTCCTTCGGCGGCCCTCCGCATCTATCCGACACCTCGCGCTTCAACGGTCTGCTGGATGAAGTCTCTTTCTACGACCGCGCGCTGGCTGCGCAGGAAATCGCCGGCATCTATAACGCGGGTGCCCAGGGCAAGCGTCCGGGCGCCCCTTTCAATCTCGCTCCGCAAATCCGGCTCACCGCGCCCGTAAACGGTGCGACCCTCTTCGCGGGCGAAGCGCTGACACTGAGCGCCATCGCGGTGGACCAGGAAGGCGCCGTCGCATCCGTTGATTTCTACGATGGGGCAAGCTTGCTGGGCCGTGGCGCCCCCGTTGCCGCGGGCGATTTCCGTTTGGTGCTCCCGGCCGGCCTGTCGCTTGGGGGCCATTCGCTGACGGCGGTCGCCACCGATAGCGAGGGGCTCTCCACGGTCTCTTCGATGGCGAATGTCACGGTCGTCTACGCGCCGCCATCCGTCGTGCTTCTCGAGCCCGCGCCGGGCGCCGCCGTCCCCGCCCTGCTGCCGATCACGCTCCGTGCTTCCGCCAGCTACGCCGGCGGCCCGATCACGAAGGTCGAATTCTTCGACGGCGCGGCGAAGCTCGGCGAGGCTGCGGCTCCCGGCTCCTCGCACCCTGCCCCCGGCTACGACTTGCTTGTGCCCGCCGGCCTCGCCGCCGGCTCGCACGTCCTCACGGCAAAGGCCACCGCCGCCGACGGTGCCACGCGAGTCAGCGCTCCGCTCGCCATCACCGCCGCCCTCGTCGCGCCCACGGTGACGCTCACCGCGCCCGCCGCCGGCGCGCAGTTCATATCCGACCGCCCCGTGACGCTTCGTGCGGAGGCCACGGTCGCCGCCGGCTCGCTCGAGCGCGTCGAGTTCTACCGCGGCGCCGTCCTCCTTGGCGCCGTCACCGCTTCCGAGCCGTCTTCGCCGACCTCGTTCGTTCTTAACGTGCCCGCCGGCTTCCCCGCCGGCGCCCACGTGCTCACCGCCCGCGCCATCGCGGCCCTGAGCGGCGCCTCCACCACCTCTCCGCCGATCAATATCACCGCCGCGCCTTATTCCGGCCCCGAGGTGGTGGAGATTGCGTCGCCCTCTGACGGCGCCCGCCTCACCGCCCCGACGGAATTCACCGGGGTCGTCGCCCGCGCCGGCCTTTCGTCATGGAAGATTGAATACCGGCTTACGCCAGCCGCCCCGGACGCCTCCGATGCCATGGCGACATGGACGACCATCTCGACCGGGACCGACGCCATCGGCGCTCCGGCCTTCGGTGCATCGCCCGCGGTGCCCGGGAAGCTGGGAGTATTTGATCCGACGCTGCTCCTTAACGGCCTCTACCAAGTCCGTCTCGCGGCAAGTTCGGCCGACGGCACGACGGTTGTAGCCGCCCCCATCTCCATCGTCGTCGAGGGCAACATGAAGGTCGGCGCCTTCTCCGTCGCCTTTAACGACCTCGTCGAGCAGACGCCCGGTCTGCCCATCACGCTCACCCGAACCTACGACAGCCGCGATCGCCGCGTCGGCGATTTCGGCCCCGGCTGGCACCTCTCGCTGGGCGACATCCGCGTCCAGAAGAACCGCGACCTCGGCGTGGGCTGGTGGCAGACGCCGCAGTCCGGCGACGGAATCCAGTTCTACGACGTCCTGCCGATCGACGAGCGCATCGTGACCGTGGCGATGCCGGACGGCGAAACGCACCGCTTCCGCGCGGGAGCCTATGTAAAGAACCGGCTCGGCGATCCCGATCACCGCTCCTTTGCAAGAATCGTTCGCGACGGCTCCTACCGCTTCTATCCCATGGGCGATACCACCTCCACGCTTGAGCCGATCGCCTTCGATGGAACGGGTGAGCCCGTCCTTGCCGATCGCTTCTGGATCGATGGCACTGGCGATCAGGATCTCTATGCCGGCGAGTATGGCGACTGGGACTATGTGCCCTACAACCCCTCCCGGTTCCGCCTCACCACCGCCGATGGCACGGTCATGCTGCTCGACCAGACGCTGGGCCTTCTCGAGTTGCGCGACCGAAACGGTAATCGACTGGTCATCAACCACCACCCGGCCTCCGCGGGCGCCGTGATCGCCGGTCGCGTCGAATCCGTGGATTCGATTCAAGCCAGCGCCGACGGCCCGATCACGCGAACCATTGAAATCCACCGCCGCACCGACGGACGGGTCGACTACATCACCGATCTCGCCGGCCGCACGCTCGACTACCTCTACGATCCTCAAGGCCGCCTAGCCTCCTTCACCGATCGCGGGGACAGCACCACCCAGTTCCGCTACGAAAAGAGCAACGACCCCGCGCATCCGCTCTTCCACTACCTCACGAAGATCGTCGACCCGCGCGGCTTGCCCGCCCTCCGTTGCGAATACGACGATGCCGGACGCCTGCGAAAGCAGATCGACGCCGACGGCAACGAAACGGTTTTCGACCGCGGCATCGATCCCGCCTCCGGCCGCTTCGAAAAGATCAAGGACCGCCTCGGCCGTGAGACGACCTATTTCTACGACGAGCGTGGAAACATCCGCACCAAGATCGACGCCCTCGGCGCCACCACCACCTACGACTACTACCCCGACTCCGACCGCGTTAAGTTCGAGGAGGACCACTATGGCAACGTGAAGGGCTTCGCCTACGACGCCCGCGGCAACGTGACGGTCGAGATTCTCGGCGCCTCGCGCGCCGAAGAGCCCGCCACCGCCACCACCGGATACATCACGAAGACGAGCTACACGAGCTTCAGCGCGCCGCTTTCGATCACCGACCCTGACGGCCGCGTGCAGTCCTTCGGATACGATCCGTCCACGCAGCAACTGCTCACCCACACCGTCGGGCAGCTAGCCGCTGGAGCGCACCCCGAGGTCGAGGCCGCGACACCCGCTACCACGACCTACACTTACCATCCCGACGGCACCCTGTGGACCGTGACCGACGCCCTCGGCAACGTCACCACCACGACCTACGATTACGGCTACTCCGACGCCGCCTACCCCGGCGCGGTCAAGCGCGTCACCACCACGGTCGTCGATCCAGCCGGCGCGCCAGGCTCCGATCCTTCCAACGCGGCCGCGACCACGCTGCGCACCACCTACGCCTACCACGACGCGCAGGAAGATCTCCTCGCGACCGTCACCCCACGCACCCTCGCCGACGGCACGATCGAGAGCGCGCCCACGCGCCACGTCTACGACGCGGAAAACCGCCTGCGTTTCACGCTCTTCCCCGACGGCCGCATCTCGGAGACTCGTTACACGAGCTTCGGCCAGACCGACAAGACGCTCGAGTGGCCGGTAGGCACCGATCTAGCCGTGCTGATCGCCGCCGGCCCCTCCGGCCCGACGGCCGGCGCCCGCGTTACATCCTTCGTCTACGACGCCCGCGGCAACCTCGAGCGCACCACCCTCCCCGACGGCACCACCACCGCCACCGGCTACGACCTTGAGGGCCGCCCGGTCTGGCGGCAGGACGCTCGCGGTTATCGCACCTTCACCGTCTACGACGAGGTGGGACGCCCGCGCTTCTCCATCCAGCCGGACGCGGACGACGGCACTTTCGATGATGCGCCGTCCTCCGCCGCCGATGCACGCCTGGCCAACAACCCGCGCACGGAAACGATTTACGACCTCGTCGGTCGAGTGCGCTTCCAGATCGACGAGGAAGGCGCGACGACCGAGTTCACCTACGAGGACAACTGCGGCTGCGCGATGCGTCGGAAGGAGATGATCCAGCATCATCCCGCCGGCAACCTCGTCACGAGCTACACCTACTACCCGTCCGGTCAGGTGCGCTCCGTCACGGATCCGCGGCAAAACACCACTGGCACGCGCTACGATAGCCACGGCCGTCCCGTGCGCACGCTCCTGCCCGCGACCGACGAACATCCCGCCACCGGGACGAGCACGATCTACAACCTGCTCGGCCAGCGCGTCGCCGTCACCGACCAGGAAGGCAAGCTCGCCCGCTACCGTCACGACGCCCTCGGCCGCCTCGTGGAGGTCCGCCAATACCTCGACCAGTCGCTCGCCGCCTCCGATTCAAATTTCAGCCTTCCGCCCTCCGCCCTCGGAATCGTCTCGACGCGCTACGCTTATGACGAGGCGGGCAACCAGACGGCGCAAACCGACGCGCGCGATCACATCACCCGCTACGAGCATGATGCGCTTGGCCGCCGCTTGAAGCGGACGCTGCCGGCGACCGTCGGCGTCGCGAGGTTCGAAAGCCTGCGCTACGATAACTGGGGTGACCTCTGGCAGCGCGACGACTTCGCAGGCCGCACGACGACGTTTGGCTACGACGAGTTGCACCGCCTCACCTCGAAGCAAGCGGATCCCTCGCATCCGAGTCTTGTCTACTCGCACGCCATCGCCCGCGTTGAATACGATTACGACGACAACGGGGCTCGCGAGGCCGCGCGCACCTACAACGCCACCGGCTCGCTGCTCTACGTCGAGTCCACGCCGCGCGACGAGCGCGGCCGCGTCGACTACAAGGACACGGGCGACGGTGCCACGCTCCTCGATTACGACTACTACGCGAACGGCCTGCTCAAGGACATCGTCTCCTCCACGGCCGGCGGCGTGAACCTCGGCTACCGCTACGACGAGCTGAACCGCCTTGCTTACGTGGATGACGCCTCGCGCGGGCTGCCTGTTCGCACCACGAGCTACGCCTACAACGGAAACGGGAGTCTCGAGACCTTCACCTACGCGAACGGCCTGCGTCACGCCTACCGCTACGACAGCCTGAACCGCCTCCGCCACCTCGACGTGGGGGCCGCCGCCCCCGGCGGTCCTGGTTTGGCCTCCGTCCTCCAGTCCTACGACTACCGACTGCGCCTCGGCGGCCACCGTCGCGAGGTGGTGGAGACGGGCGCCATCGCCGCGCGCACGGTCAACCACACCTACGACGAACTCTACCGCCTCACCGGCGAAACGATCAGCGGAAGTGGCACGGGCGTCTCGCCCGTGGGGGCGGTCGGTTACACGCTCGACAAAGTCGGCAACCGCGAAGCGCGCTCTTCCACGCTCGCACCCGTGTCCACGGTTTCGGGCGTCAGCTTCAACGCCCGCGACCAGCTCTCGACCGACAGCTACGACGCCAACGGAAACACGCTGAGCGGCGCATTAGGTGGCACGGGCGTCCTGCCCGTGAATCCGTCACCCGCGTCCCCCGACGTCTACGACTTCGAGGACCGCCTGATCGTGCGCACGCGCGCCGACCTCTCGAAGGTCTACCTAGCTTACGACGCCGATGGCATCCGCATCGGCAAGACGATCCACGGCGCCTCGGCGCAGGTCGTCTCCGCGACGAACTACCTGGTCTGCACGAACAACCTGACCGGCTACGCGCAGGTGATGGAGGAGCGAAAGACCGACGCAGGCGGAACGACGTTCAAGGCCTACGTCTACGGCCACGACCTGCTTTCGGTGGATCGAAGTGGCACGGGCGTCCCGCCCGTGGGTGCGGTTGAAACCCGATTCTTCCTCTATGACGGTGGCGGCAGCGTGCGCGCCTTGGCGGACGAAAGCGGGGCGATCACCGACCGCTACGCCTACGACGCCTTCGGCGTGCTCCTCGCGCACCAAGGCGCGAGCGACAGCGTTTACCTGTATCGAGGCGAGCAATACGACGCGGATCTCGGGCTCACCTACCTGCGCGCCCGCTTCTACAACCAAGACTCCGGCCGCTTCTGGAACCAAGACACCTACGAGGGCTCAAACTCGGATCCGGCCTCCCTTAACAAGTATAACTATGGGTCCAATAACCCCGTTATATTCTCGGACCCGAGCGGACATCTTTCGCTCGTGGAGGTTGGCGTCTCTGTAGCTGTTACGGGAATACTTTATTCTATTGCTCAGCCTCATGTGGAATCGGCCGTGGGGCACGCTTTCAGCGCGCTCGGGTTCACACCCAACTCGATGGTGTCGATCTCATCGTTGGGCCGCTACAAAGAGGCTGCAGACCTTTTGGCTGATTTCAGCATCAACCCCGAGGACCTGCCGAATCTCTTTGTTTCCGCCGCACAATACCTCGCCACCGAGTCGCTGACTGGCGCCGTTATCTCGGGGCCCAGCAACTACATCGTCCGCGCCTTCTCCAAGATTCACGGCGCAAAGCTCGCCGCGTCATTCAACCGCGGCAATTTCGACTTCACTCATGAACTCGGCGTCGGGGAGGAGGCCGCTCGGCGTCACCTTCGCCGAGCTAACGGGGGCGCAAATGGCGGACAGATCCACCATGTGATCCCGTGGGAGCTGAGAAATCATCCGTTGGTTCAGAAAGCTGCCCGAGGCGGCTTCAATATCAACGGCGTCAACAACGGCATACGACTTCCTTTAACCCAGCACCTAGGCAGCCATCCCAAGTATAGCATGGCCGTGCTGACTAAGCTTGAATCACTGAATGCGTTGATGCCGAACGCGACACCATTTGAAGCGCATGTGATGATCCAAGATTACGTTGATCAACTGGGCGCCGGTCTCGTCCATAGCTGGTCAAAGCTTCGATAACTCATGCACTTTAAGAAATTATCTGACCGGGATGCGTTTTTAACCGCTGAACTGACGGGGGCGTTAGATGCCGAGGCCGCGCGTAGCGCGTTCCGTGATGTATGGAGTTTTTTCGTTTGTGAGATCGAACCGAATCACAACGGCATTCCGTGGGATTATGTTCGTGTGGAGGTGTGGTCGGACTCTTCCCGGCTGCTGCTTTTTCCTGCGACGAATGGCGTGAACAAACGCATTGAGAAAAGCGGGCTTCAAGTGGTGCTTCGGATGTGGAATACCCTCTGGGATCAGATGGATGAGGATGGGGTGTCGGACGAAGAGTTTACGGCTGCAGTTCGGGCAGAGGAGGCAAAGGTCGCGAAATGGCTTCTTGAGGCCGCGAACGGTGTGATCGGCAAACGCATAAACGTATTCAGTGGGACCCAACCCGCACCGTTTGCGACTTCCTCACCGCGTTGAGGAGCCGAGCGGAAGACGTCATACCTTGATTTTTGACAAGCGCCGAGCGAAAGGGGTCGAGCCGGAATGGCGCTAAGTTAGGTATGGACCGTAAGCGTCCATTTGGGGACCGCATA
>CBIHRE010000201.1:0-8493 GCA_966212385.1 uncultured Akkermansia sp.
GGACGGGCCGTCACTGGAGGAGCACCTCGGCCACGCGAAAGGCGAGATCGACCGGGCGCTCGCCATCTCCGCCAGCCTGAGACAGCTCCTCCTCAAGAGAAACTATCGCGTGCTCGTGGCCAACAACGGCCGCGAAGGCCTCGCCACCTTCAAGCAGCATCCCGCCGAAATCGCGCTGGTGATCACCGACACGATGATGCCCGTGATGGGCGGACTCCAGATGGTGCGCGAACTGCGCGCGCTGAGCCCCTCGCTGCCCATCGTCGCCTCGACCGGCCTCGAACAGGAGGAAAAGCGCCGCGAATACCATTCTCTCGGCGTTCCCGACGTCCTGCTCAAACCCTGCGACGCCGAGGAACTCCTGCGAACGATCCGCCGTCAGCTGGATAAGACGCGACCGGCCTCGTAACTTGCCTGCGTCCCGGACGCGTCGCAAAAAATGCGCGCCCCCCCGGGAAGGAGCGATCGCACCAGACCTTTTTTTGCCCCGAAGCGAAGAAACTCTGTAACGTTTCGGCCCCGCTTCCTCCAAAGGGTATGCAGCCGTCTCGCGTTCGCGTGCGGCCACCTCGCGCCGAAATGAACAACCCCGCTCCCTCGCCACGTCCGTCCGGATCGGGTCCCGTGTGTCCGCGTTGCCTTCGCCCCGTGCCCGCGGACGCCGTAGGCGGAGCCTGCCCCGCCTGCCTTCTCGCCGCAGGCTTCTTCTCCCAGCCCGTCGCACCGGCATCCGAGCTCGACGATCCGCCGCCGCCCATCGCCGAGCTCGCGCCCGAATTTCCCTCCCTTGAGATTTTCGAGCTGCTCGGCCGCGGCGGCATGGGAGCCGTTTACAAAGCCCGCCAGCGCGATCTCGACCGCTTCGTCGCGCTTAAAATCCTGCGCCCCGGCCTCGACACGGATCCGACCTTCGCCGCGCGTTTCACCGACGAAGCCCGGGCCCTCGCCCGCCTCAACCATCCCGGTATCGTCACGTTGCATGAATTCGGGCGCAGTCCCGCCGGCCGCTATTTCATCGTGATGGAGTTCGTCGACGGGATGAACCTCCGCCAACTCCTCGCCGCCGGCCGCATCTCCCCGCGCGAAGCCCTCGCCGTCGTGCCCCCGCTCTGCGACGCGCTCCAATACGCGCACGACCGCGGCCTCGTTCACCGTGATATAAAGCCGGAAAACATCCTCATCGACCGCCTCGGTCGCGTGAAAATCGCCGACTTCGGCCTCGCCCGCCTCGCCTCCGCTCCCGCCGAACCCTCCGGCGAGGTTCTCGGCACGCCCGTCTATATGGCGCCCGAGCAACGCGCGCGGCCCGCCTCCGTGGACCACCGCGCCGACATCTACGCCCTCGGCGTCGTGCTCTACCAGATGCTCACCGGCGAGCTTCCCACGCCCGGCGAACTCCAGCCGCCGTCGCGGCGCGTGCGGATCGACGTGCGCCTCGACGAGATCGTCCTCCGAGCCCTCGAGGCCGACCCCGCCCGCCGCTATTCCGCCGCAGGCCAGCTCAAAACCGAGATCGAGACGATCGCCGGCTCCCCCCGGCCGATCGCTCCGGCACCCGCCCGCACCGCGCCACCCGCGCGCTTCGGCCCGCGCCGCCGGATGGTCGCCGGCCTTGTCGTCGCGGCAACCCTCATAGCCGTTCTACTCCTCTTCGCGGCATTGTCGCCCTCGACGCGAAAAGCCGACGCTCGCCCCTCCGCCCACGTCCACGCCGGAACGGCCGCTATCTCCGTGTCTGTTTTGGGCGAGGTCGCCCGTCCATCGGCGTATTCACTCCGCGGCGACGCCACGCTGCTCGACGCCGTCGCCGCGGCCGGCGGCTGGACCTCCCGCGGCGATCAAAGCGCCGTCCTGCTCACCACGCCCGGAACGGAACGCCCCGAGGTCCACAACCTCGCCGAAATTCTTCACGGCGAGGCCGTCAACCCGGGCCTCGTCCCGGGCGCCACCGTTTTCATTCCCGCCCGCGACCGCTGACCCTTCTCGATCTACGCCATGACCACCTATCCGCTCCTGCAAATCCTCGTCTACATCGCCCTTCTGTTCGCCCCGTCCGACGCCACGCGCATCACCATCGCGGGTCCCGCGCCCACCGACGCGCAGGAACTGCGCCTCACCGTCAACGGCTGGGCCGCCATGCGAGACGGCGTGGAATATCCCGTCTCTTTGTCGGAGACACGATTGCTCGTGAAACATGGAGACAAGTCCGAGGCCACGGAACTCGGCGAACACATCGCTCCGGTGAAAGGTCACGACTGGACCGCCGCGCCCAAGCTCAAGCTCGCCGCTCTTACGACCCTGGAGAAGACCGATACGGGTTTTCGCTTCCGTCAAAACGACGAGGCCGGTGGCGACGCCCGAACCTACACCATAGCCTACCATCGCCCCGCCCCCACCGATCCGGCCAGGGCCACGATCTCCGTGAATGTGATCGGCGAGGTGAACAAGCCGGGCGCATATAAGCTGACGCAAGGAGCCACAATACTTGAGGCCATAGCCGCCGCAGGCGGATGCACCCGCCTGGCGGTGAAAACTCAAATCCGACTTGTTCGCGGCTCCTCTGGCGAAAAACCGCAAACATTCGACATGAACGTTGAAGAACTCCGTCTAGATCCATCCAAGGCCATGCCGATCAAGGACCACGACACCATCTTCGTCCCGGAGCGCATCCTTTGACTGGCAGGATCAACACGCCACCGATGCCTGAAAACTCCCATGACCACGTATCCGCTCTTGGAGCTCATCCTCTATTTCGCGCTCCTTTTTGCGCCGCCCGATACCACACGCATTACGATCACTGGTCCGACTCCGAGCGACACTCAGGAACTGCGCGTCACCGTCACCGGTTGGGCAATCGTTCGCGACGGGGAGGAATCCCCTGTGGCATTGGCGGCCGATGGCATCTGTTTGCGCAAAGCCGGCCAACCCACCTTCACCTCGCTTGGCCCTCACGTGGCGCCCGGCAAAGGCCACGACTGGACCGCCAGGCCCAAGCTCGCGCTAGACGAGCTTACCTCGCTTGAAAAAATCGCCACAGGTTATGTTTTCCGCCGCAGCGACGAAGACGGCGCGAATGCACGATCCTACACGATCACCTATCACCCACCCGATCTTGGCGCCACCATCACGGTGACCGTCATCGGCATGGTAAACAATCCCGGCACATATCGGCTCGCCCGAGGGGCGACGCTACGCGACGCGATCACCGCCGCCGGTGGCGCGAATCGTTTTTCCATGAGAAGCCAAACCCACCTGACCCGTGGGACAGGAAACGAGAAAACGCAGACCTTTACCATCAACCTGAACAAGGAACCGGCGGAAAAGACCATGGTGCTCGAGAATAACGACGTCATCTCCGTCCCGGAAATCCTCTGTTGACCGCCTCATTCGCCACGACCCGCTGGACGCTTGTCCTCGACGCCGCGCGGCACGCGCTGCCCGATGCGAACACGGTCTGCACCCGCGCCCTGGACGACCTTTGCACCGCGTATCGGCCACCTCTGCTCGGCCATGCGCTGCGCCGCGGTCTTTCCCAAGCCGACGCCGAAGACGCCGTGCAGGGATTCTTCGCCCGTCTTCTTCGTCTCGAATCGCTCGCGGCTCTTCGCCCGCGCTCGGTTTGTTTCCGGGCCTGGCTGCTCGCGGCCTTCAACCATCATCTCGCGGATCTCAAGGATCATGCCCGGGCCGCACGCCGCGACAGCCGGCGCGAACAATCTCTCGACGAAACCACGCTCGTCGTCGCTTCCGAACCGTCGCCCGACCAGGCCTTCGACCGCGCGTGGGCGCTTACCCTGCTGCAGACCGTGTCGGATCGGCTCCGCGCGGAGCAGGCCCCGGAACGCGCGCCGCATCTCGACCCGCTCCTCGCCGCCCTCGCAGGCCGCGGTCAGGCCGAAGCTTCGCACGCCGAACTCGCCAGCCGCCTCGGGATCACCGAGGCCGCGCTTCGCGTCACGCTCCACCGCCTGCGTCACCGCTTCCGCGCGCTCTTGCGCGAGGAAATCGCCCACACCGTCGCAAGCCCCGCCGGCGTAGACGCCGAGCTCCGCCATCTCTTCTCCGCGCTGGAAAGCGCGTGAAACGAAAAAGGCGCGCCGAGTGTTCGGCGCGCCTTTTTGTTTTATCCGCGGTGGGCGAGAGCCAGTCCACCGGGCGGAGGGACCCGCCCGTCCACCCAGGGTCCTGAACGACCAAGCGCGGCTTACTTGGCCGCGACGGCCGCCTTCACTAGCTCGACGAAGCTGCGGGCCTCGAGGGAGGCGCCACCAATCAGGCCGCCATCGATGTCCTTTTGCGCTAGGAGCTCGGGGGCGTTGTTCGGCTTCATGGAACCGCCGTAGAGGATGCGCACCTTCTGGGCGACGGCGTCGCCGAAGAGCTTCACGAGGAGGCTGCGGATGAACGCGTGCACTTCCTGCGCCTGCTCGGTGGTGGCTACCTTGCCGGTGCCGATGGCCCAGACGGGCTCGTAGGCGATGACGACGCTCGTCGCGAGGTCCTTGGAGACGCCTTCGAGGCCGGCCTCGAGCTGGGTCTGCACGACCTTGAGCGTGCTGCCCGCCTCGCGCTCGGCGAGGGTCTCGCCCACGCAGAGGATGGGCTTCAGCTGGGCCTTCAGCGCGGCGATGACCTTCTGGTTGATGAAGGCGTCGGTCTCGCCGAAGTAGCTGCGGCGCTCGCTGTGGCCGAGGATGACGTGCGTAGCGAAGAGCGCGCGAAGCATCCCCGCGGAGATCTCGCCGGTGTAGGCGCCGGAGGCCTCGGGGTGCATGTTTTGCGCGCCGAGCTTCACGGTGGAGCCGTCGAGCTTGGCGGCGGCGGATTCGAGGCCGGTGAAGGGCGGGCAAACGACGACTTCGACGTCGTTCTGCTTACCGACCTCGGCGACGATGTCGGACACGAGGGCCGAGCCGTCGGCGGCGGTTTTGTTCATCTTCCAGTTACCGGCGATGAGTTTTTTGCGAAGGGACATGAGATTTGAGTTTTACAGAAGAGAACGAAGGTAACGAAGGATAGCCTGGCTTTGTTTGCTTCGTTACCTTCTGTGAAATTTCGGTCTTAGGACTCGAGGAACACGACGCCGGGGAGGGCCTTGCCTTCGAGGAACTCGAGGGAGGCGCCGCCGCCGGTGGAGCAGTGGGTGACCTTCTTGGAAGCGCCGAACTTCTTCGCCGCGGTGGCGGTGTCGCCGCCGCCGACGACGGTCGTGGCGCCCTTCTCGGTGGCCTCGACGATGGCGTCGGCCATGGCCTTGGTCGCGGTGGCGAAGATATCGAACTCGAACACGCCGGCGGGGCCGTTCCAGACGATGGTCTTCGATTCGAGGATCGCCTTACGGTAGAGCTCGATGCTCTTCGGGCCGGCGTCGAAGCCTTCCCAACCGTCGGGGATGCCGCCCTCGAGCGTGGCGGGCTGGGTCTTGGCGTCGGGGCCGAACTTGTCGCCGCAGACGAAGTCCACGGGGAAAATCAGCTCCACGCCCTTGGCCTTCGCCTTGGCTTCGAGTTCGGCGACGATCTCGGCGCCGGCCTTGTCGAAGAGGGAGGAACCGATCTTCATGCCGCGATTCACCTTGTGGAAGGTGTAGGCCATGCCGCCGCCGATGATGACCTTGTTGGCCTTATCGAGGAGGTTGTTGATGAGGGGGATCTTGTCCGCGATCTTCGCGCCGCCGAGGATGGCGAGCAGCGGGCGGTCGGGGTTTTCGAGGACCTTGTTGAAGGCCTTGAGCTCGGCTTCCATGAGGAAACCGGCGGCCTTCTGCGGGAGGGCGACGCCGACCATGGAGCTGTGCGCGCGATGGGCGGTGCCGAAGGCGTCGTTCACGAAGACATCGCCGAGCTTGGTGAGCGAGGCGCGGAAGGCCTTCACCTTCTCGGGATCGGCCTTGGTGGAGGTGCCGTCCTCGTTCTTGATCTTGCCCTCTTCCTCGATGTGGAAGCGGAGGTTTTCGAGGAGGACGACTTCGCCGGCCTTGAGGTTGGCGCAGGCGGACTCGACGGCGGCGCCGACACAGTCGTCGAGGAACTTGACCGGCTTGCCGAGGAGCTTCTCGAGCTCGGCGGCGACGGGCTTGAGGGAGAACTTGGCGATGCGCTGGCCGTCCGGGCGGCCGAGGTGCGACATGAGGACCACGGAGGCGCCCTGCTCGAGGGCGTATTTGATCGTGGGGAGGGCGGCGGTGATGCGCGCGGTGTTGGTGATGGCGCCGGTCACCTTGTCCTGCGGGACGTTGAAGTCGACGCGCATGAGGACGCGTTTGCCGGAGAGCTGGAGGTCGCGGATGGATTTGAACTTGGCCATGGCGGGAAAAGAAACGGGAAAAAATTAACCACGGATCGCACGGATGGGCACGGATTGAAGGGTGTTCATCCGTGCTCTCCGTGTAATCCGTGGTCGGTATTAAACGGGACTGTAGGGCTTAGAGCTTGGCGGCGATCTTCTTGGTGAGATCGACGACGCGGTTGGAATAGCCCCACTCGTTGTCATACCAGGACACGAGCTTGAAGAAGTTCTTGTTGAGCTCGATCGAGGAGCCGGCGTCGAAGATCGACGAACGGGTGTCGTGGATGAAGTCGGTGGAGACGACCTCGTCCTCGGTGTAGCCGAGGATGCCCTTGAGGGGGCCGGACTCGGAGGCGGCCTTGAGGGCGGCCTTGATCTCGGCGAGCGAGGTGTCCTTCTCGGTCTTCACGGTGAGGTCGACGACGGAGACGGTCGGGACCGGAACGCGGAAGGCCATGCCGGTGAGCTTGCCCTTGACCTCGGGGATGACGAGGGCGACGGCCTTGGCGGCGCCGGTGGTCGAGGGGATGATGTTCTGGGCGGCGGTGCGGCCACCCTTCCAGTCCTTCTTGGAGGGGCCGTCGACGGTCTTCTGGGTCGCGGTGTAGGCGTGGACGGTGGTCATCAGGCCTTCGACGATGCCGAACTTCTCGAGCACGACCTTGGTGATCGGGGCGAGGCAGTTTGTGGTGCAGGAGGCGTTGGAGATGATGGAGTGCTTCGAGACGTCGAGCTTGTCGTCGTTAACACCCATGACGACGGTGATGTCCTCGCCCTTCGCGGGGGCGGAGATGATGACCTTCTTGGCGCCGGCGGTGATGTGGCCCTTGGCCTTGTCGGCGTCGGTGAAGAGACCGGTCGACTCGATGACGAGGTCGACGCCCAGCTTGGCCCAGGGGAGCTCGGCGGGGGACTTGGCGGAAACGACGAGGATCTCCTTGCCGTTGATCACGAGCACGTCGTCCTCGGCCTTGTCGGCGGAGGACTTCTTGGAGCCCACGGTGCCGTTGAACTTGCCTTGGGCGGAGTCATACTTGACCAGGTAGGCGAGGTTGTCGGCGGGCACGATGTCGCCCACGGCCACGACATCGAGGGTCGTGCCGAGCAGGCCCTGCTCAACGAGGGCGCGGAAAACGAGGCGGCCGATGCGGCCGAAACCATTGATAGCGACTTTGATAGCCATGATAGGGCTCCGAGTGTGGTGTTTGTTTACGGTGTGGTGAAGGGCGTCGGTTAGACGCGGAGAGGAGCAGAAAAGAAGCCGCGAGGCCGGGAACGCAAGGGTTTTGGCGGCGCAAGGCTTGGCAGGGACTACGCGGGGCTTGCGCAAGCTCCGGGCAAGCAATCGGCGCGCAGTGGAAAGCCCCGCGAGAGCGGCGGACGACGGCGCGCCAGCGGACCCGGTCCAAAGAGAAGCCGCCGACCGCGCCGGTCCTGTCGATGGGCGAGGGCCTGAAATCAGCTCGCGGCGCGCAGCCGCTCAGGGGATCGCCGGAGTGGCGGTATCCGCGAGCGAGTTGGCGATTCGGCCGCCGGTCCAAACGATCCCTTGGGCGACATAGCCACCGGCGTTGGTGTCGTTGCTCAAGGCGCGGCAGTCGGAGATCACGGAACCCACTCCGCGAATGCCATCGTCGCCATTCGAACGGGCGACGCAGGCGGAAATGGTGGAGTTGTCCGCGTAGACGCCGGCGCCCGTGTTGAACCGCGCGCTGACGTCGCGCACCGCCGACTCGGGGGCGAGGACGCCGTGGCCGGTGTTGCTGGCCACGATGGCGCCATCGATGTTCAGGCCCGTGCCGTTGATGCCGTCGGCCCCGTTGCCGATGGCGGTGACGTTCTGGTAGGTGGACGCGTCGCCCGAGAAACCTCGGCCAACGTTGGAGCGGGCGACGGCGTTTTGGATGGAGTTGTTGCTCCCGCTGAGGCCATGCCCTCGGTTCTCGGAGCTAACCAAGCCGGAGACCGAATTGCCATTGCCCACCAATCCGGACGAGGCCGAGCTGATGTTGAGACCGGACACGGTGCAATCGGAGAGACCCGCGCCGGTGTTGGCGACGTGGCGGACGGTGACCTCCGACAGCGTCGTTTTCTGGGCGGATATGCCCGTGCCGCAACGCTCGATCCTCAGGTCGCGTATCCGGGAATAGTTCGCGATCACGGCGGTGGTGGAGCAGCTGTAAACGTGCATGCCCTAGATGACGG
>CBIHRE010000202.1:0-8366 GCA_966212385.1 uncultured Akkermansia sp.
ACGTCGGTGCAGTAGAGCGAGGACCGCGACGAGGACGGCGAGGTGGTGAAGCCGAAGGAGGCGAGGTTGATCGTGGCGAGGACGGAGTAGGCGCCGTTGACGCGGCTGTGCGGTTTGAAGACCGGGGCGGAGCCGCTGACGTTGACTTGGAGCATGCAGGCGTTTTGCGCGTCGGCGCTGCTGCGCAGGAAAACGCCGAAGGCCGTGTTCTTGAGCGTGAATTCGACCGTGGCGGTGTAGTTGGTCCAGGTGGCGGGATTGGGGGCGACGACGGGGCGTGTTATCCACTGCGCGCCGTTCCAATCGGTCGCGGAGAGGAGACCGGTCTCGAACCACGCGGCCTCGCTCCAGGGGGCGGCGCGGCCCGCCTCGTCCCAGACGCGGGCTTGCCAATGATAGCGCGTGGCGGGCGTGAGGGCGACGGACGCGGGGAGTGGAATATCGACCTGGCGATCCGAGGCGACCTGGCCGGAGTCCCAGACATCGGAAAGTCCGGGCGCGGTGCCGACGCGCAGTTGATAAGCGCTTTGCCTGGCGCCGCGCGCGGCGGCGGTCGCGCTCCAGCCGAAGGAGATATCGGCGCCGGCGATGCCGAGCGGATTGACGCGGCCGTTGGTGGTCATGCGCGCGACGGCCAAGGAGACGGCGTCGGGGGCGGACTGGGCCGATACGACGGCGACGAAGGAGAGTCCGAGACCGAAGACGCAGGCGGCGAGCAAGCGGAGGCCGGGGCGGAAACCGGGGAAGATGCGCGGGGCGGGCATGGGAACGATGCTGGCCGCCGTGTGGCGAGAAATTCAAATCGTCGCGCGAAACGGGCATACGCCATTTCGGGTGTATGGGGTCGCATACCAATGGCAGGTTGCTTTCAGATTTTTAGGCGGACGGGCGGGTCTCGCCGCCCGTGGTTCGATATCCAAGCAGCGGGCGCGGGGACGAGCCCGCCCACCTCGGCACCCAAAGTCTAAATCCACCACGCCGCCGGTCTCAGGCCCGAGCGGCTTCGCGTCGCGCTCCGGCCGGGAGCGGAGCGCGGAGCTTGCGGAGCGGGACGAGTTTCGGGAGGCTGGCACGCCCTTGGTTCCCCGCGCCCCGTTTCTCTCTTCCGCGCTTTTTTCCGGACTCCGCCGTTTGCGGATTCCGGCGCTTGTCGTGCTTTGCGCGAGCTTTGCGGACGCGGCGGGTCCGGAGGCGGAAGGGGGGCATATTCTGCGCGCGTGGGAAATCGACGACGGAATGCCCGACCATCATGTGAGCAGCCTCGCGCGCAGCGCGGACGGCTACCTTTGGCTGACGACCTATGGCGGGCTTGCGCGCTTCGACGGCCTGCGTTTTCAGCGGATGGACAAGGGCGAGGTGCCGGGCCTGCCGAGTCCCTGGGTGGCCCCGGTGTATGTGGCGCGCGACCAAACGATGTGGCTGGGCTTGGAGCGCGGCGGCGTGGTTCGGTGGAAACGCGGCGGCGTGGCGGAGGAAATCCTTCCCGTGCAGCCACGCGCCGCGCAGGCGCTTTGGCCGACCTCGTTCGCGGAGGATCGCGAGGGGGCGGTCTGGTTTGGCTTCGGGCACGAGGCGAAGGTGTTTCGCTGGCGCGCCGGAAAATTGCGCGCGTTTTCCCAAGACGAAGGCGTGCCGCCCGGAACCTGGGCCTGGATCGAGGCCACGGCGAAGGGCGAGATCTGGTGTGTCACGCGAGGAGGTTGCGCCCGCTTTGACAGGGTGCGTTTTGTCGCGGTCGATCTCGACCGCGATTACCGGATGCATCTGACGGCGAGCTCCTCGGGCGGCATGTGGGCGGCGTCCGACGCGCGGCTGTTCAAATACTCGGACACCGGCGAAAAGTCGTTGGTCGCGACGCTGCCGGCGCCGACCGGGGGTTTTCAAGTGGAGCACTTGCTCGAGGACCGCGAAGGGCGGATCTGGATCGGGACACGGGGCGCGGGGCTGTTCGTGTTCGATGGTGCCAAACTCGAACGCGTGCCGAGCTCCTTCGGGCACATCTCGGTGCTGCGGCAGGACGACGAGGGAAGCCTGTGGGCGGGGACCTGGGGCGGCGGATTGGACCGGATCACACCGCGACGTTTTTTCCTGCGCGACACCGGGCTAGAGGCGGGAGAGAGCGGGCTGGCCTCGATCGCGACGGACGCGACGGGAAAGCGTTGGGCGGCTGCTCGGCGCGGCACGCTGGTCGTGAGCGATCCGGGTTCGGGAGGAAGCTTCTCCGCTGCGTCGGGATGGCCGAACGGACGATTCGCCCGGGTGGTCTGCGCCGACGAAGCGGGGGAGCTTTGGGTCGGGACCGATTCCGGTTTGTCGCGACGAAGCGGGGACGGGTTTGTCGAGGAGGCGCCGCGCGAGGCGGTGTCGGCTTTGTTCTCGGACGGCCCGCGGGGCCTGTGGATCGCCACGGCGCGGGACGGTGTTTATCTTCGCGATTCCCAAGGCTGCCGGCCGGTCGTTTTCGACCGGCCCTTGCTCGAGGTGCGCGCGATGGCGCGCGACGCGGCGGGACGGATGTGGTTCGGCACGCGCGACGGGTCGCTGTTCTACGCGGTCGACGGGCGTTTGACGCAGGTGGCCTTGCCCGGTGCCGGAGGAGACGAGACGATTCGCCACATCGTGCCGGATGGAAACGACGTCTGGATCGGGACGCTGTTGGGCGGGCTTTATCGGTGCCGCGGAGGCGAGGTGAAGCGGTTGCCGGCGGATCCCTCGCTGCCGCTGGCGGAGTTTCGCGTGCTGTTTATCCAGCCGGCGAAAAGAGTCGGGGACGGCGTGGCGGCGGGCGAAGACGTTTTCTGGTTCGGCACGGCGCAGGGGCTCTTTAGCACGAGTCGGCGGGAGATCGAGCGGCGGCTGGACGAACCGGGCTTGCCGATCGGGGCGCGAAGACATCGCGGCAACGAAGGGTTGCCGGCGCTTGAATTTGTCGAAGGCGGATTTGGCGGCGTGAGCATCGGTCGGGACGGGAGTCCTTGGTTCGCGACCAATCGCGGCGCGCTGGAGATCGACGCGCCGGGGGCGGCGGTGGCGGCCCCGGTTTCGGAGGCGACGATGGCGGAGCGGCGCGTGTTGATCGAGGAGGCCTCGCTCGGCGAGCGTGTTCTGCCGTCGGCCGGACGTGGCGGCTGGACGCTCCCTCCGAGGCCGGGGCCTTTGCGGATACGCTACACCTTGCCCGAACTGCGCGAACCCGAGCAGGTGCGTTTTCGGCATCGTTTGCTGCGTTTCGGTGACGAGGGCTGGAGTCAGGCCGGGCCGGAGCGCGAGGCGATTTTCCTCGGGCTGGCGCCGGGACGGTATCGGTTCGAGGTGGCCGCGGCGCTGGGCGGCGGTCCTTGGCTGCCGGGGATCGCGGTCGCGGAATTCTCGGTGGAGGCGATGTGGTGGCAGCGGACGCCGTTTCGCGTCCTGATGCTTGGCGGGCTGGCCGCGGCGATCTGGGGCCTGGTTTCCTTGCGCGCGCGCGAACGCATCCGCCGCGCGGAGCAGGCGCAGGCCGTCGAGCGGGAGCGCACGCGGATCGCGCGGGACATGCACGACGAGCTCGGGGCGAACCTCACCCACATCGGCGCGACCAGCGGTTTGGCGCAGGGCGAGGCGCCGGAAGCGGCTGCGGGACGTTTCCGGGAAATCGCGGAGATGGCGCGCCGCAGCGTCGACGCGCTCGACGAGATCGTGTGGGCGGTGAATCCGCGTTACGACAGCCTGGCCGGCACGATAGAGTATCTCGGCAAGTATGCGGTGCGTTTTCTTTCCTCGGCCGGTGTCGCGCGCGAGATCGATCTTCCGGCGGAGCCGCCCGAGTTGCCGATGGCGGCGGACCGGCGCCATCACCTTCTACTCGTGGTCAAGGAGGCGCTCAACAACGCGGTGAAACATGCCCGCGCCATGCGGATCCGTCTCTTGGTGGAGATCGAGCCGGACCTGTTGCGCGTGGCGGTGGAGGACGACGGGCGGGGCTTCGATCCGGCGGGCGCGGGCGCGGTCTCGAACGGGCTGCGCAACATGCGCGAACGCATGGCCGCGGCGGGCGGGCGGCTCGTCATCGGGCGCGCGGCGGGCGGCGGCGCGCGCGTGATGGCGGAGCTTCCCTTGCCGCGAACGAAAGGATCCGTGGATCCCCGCCTTGGCGAAGCAGCCGCGCCGACTACGCTGATCTGAAACCAGTGACCACTCACATTCAGACTTTTGATCGCTGGTGGATGGGCGCGTCCCTGCGCCCATCACGTTCGCGACGAGCAACGGGCGCAGGGACGCGCCCGTCCACCTGAAATCCAGATGCTACCAGCCGTCGGTCCTGACCCGGTCCCCGATCTTCAAATGGACGCCACCGCCGAACCCTCGCTTCCGTCGAAGCCGATCCGGATTTGCCTCGTGGAAGACCACGCCGCGACGCGGGATCTTTTTGCGCAAATGCTGCGGCAGGCGCCCGGCATCGAGTGCGCGGGCCTGTTCGCCGACGGCCGGGAGGCGGTGAAGGGAATTCCCGAGTTGCGTCCCGACGTGGTGCTGATGGACATCCAATTGCCGGGACGAAGCGGCATCGAGTGCGTGGCGGCGCTGAAGAGCAGGCTGCCGGAGTGCGAGTTCCTGATGCTCACGACCTACGACGACACGGAGCTGATCTTCGATGCGTTGCGGGCGGGAGCCTGCGGCTACTTGTTGAAACGCTCGGCGGCGGAGGAACTGGTGCGCGCGATTCGCGAAACCGTCCTCGGGGGATCGCCGATGTCGATGGAGATCGCGCGCCGCGTGGTCTCGCACTTTCGGCGCGTCGAGAGCGGCCCGCAAGGGGTGCTGACCCAGCGTGAGAAGGAGATCCTCGGGCTCTTGGCGAAGGGGCTGGCTTACAAGGAAATCGCCGACCGATTGGATCTGAGCCCGCACACGATCCATAGCCGGCTGCGCGGAATATACCGGAAGCTGCAGGTTCGGTCCGGACCGGAGGCGGTGGCGAAGTTCCTCGGGGAGTAGGGACGCGGTCGATGACGAGTCCGGTCCGAGCTTGGTTATATTTTGTTAGGTTAGCGATGGATCAGCTTGGTGGCTGGAGGGACCGGCTCCGTCCGGTCCGTGCGGGGCTGCGACAGAGCGCAGCCCTCCAATCGGAGCAGCATACCGACAAGTAGAGCTATCGCGCGGAGACGGTTACCGTCGCGGACTCGAGGCCTTCGGCCTCGGCCTTGAGGGTGATCTTGCCGGACTTGCCGTTCGCGGCGGGGCGGAGGATGGCGAGGCAGCGGCCTTGCCAGGTTTCGCGCAGGGGACCGCGGAAGCTGGCGGGCTTGTTCGGGACCGCGCTGGCATGGCCGGCGAGTTCGCCCGCGCCCTCCACGGTGAAGCGCAGGGGGGCCTCGGCGTATGGGACGCGGCGGCCGAGGGAATCGACGACCTCCACGCTCACGTAGGCGAGGTCGTCGCGGTCGGCGCGGATGCGCTCGCGGTCGACGGTTAGCTTCAGCTTCTTCGGCGCGCCGACGGTCTCGAGTTTCGTCTCTGCGACGACCTTGCCGCCGATCAGGCCGAGGGCGCGGAGCTCGCCCGGTTGATAGGGCACGTCAAACTTCGCGGTGAGCTTGGTCGCCTCGGAGACGGCCTGCTCGCCGAGGATCTTGCCGTTGAGCTCGAGGCGGACGCGCTCGCAGCGGGAGTAGACGGAAACCTGCAACGTCTTGCCCTCCTGGCCGGGCCAGCTCCAGCTCGCGGCTTCGTCGGGCCAGGCCCAGCCGCTGAGGTTTTCGGTGAGGCCTGCGGGGATGGGCGCGTGAACCATCAGCTCGAGCTGGCTGCGCCGCCAGACGACGTCGCGGTAGTGGGACTGGGGCTTCTTGAAACCGCAGAGATCGAGGTCGCCCGACCAGGCGTTGAACCACGGCCAGGGCATGAAGAAGGGGGCCTTTTCATTGCTGAGAGTCGCGTGGGCGAGGCCGGATTCGCCGAGGTAATCCATGGCGGTCCAGACGAAGTCGCCGATCACGTAGGGGTGTTTTTCGACGGCCAGCCAGTAGGCGAGGGCGTCCTTCGGGTAGGACTCGCTGCCGAACATGACGCGCTCGGGATGGCGGGCGTGATCGCCCTCGTATTTCTCGGGGAGGTAGTTGTAGCCCGCCACGTCGAGGTGGGCGAAGCCGGGATCGGAGAGAGCGTCCCAATTTTTGACGACCTTGCCCCAGTCGGAGCAGATGGCCTGGGTGACGGGGCGCGAGGTGTCGTGCGAGAGAACGGCGCGGCGGAGACGCATGCCTTTGTCGCCGGCGCGGAACTGCTCGGGGATTTCGTTGCCGACGGACCACATGATCACGGACGGGTGGTTGCGGTCGCGGCGCACCATGGCCGCGATGTCGTGCTCGGCCCATTGGTTGAAGAAGCGGTTGTAGTCCTGGGCGTTTCGCTCCTTGGACTCGGTCCACTGGTCGAAGGCCTCGTCGACGACGAGCATGCCGAGGCGGTCGCAGGCCTCGAGGAGGGCGGTGGAGGGCGGATTGTGGCTGGTGCGGACGGCGTTGTAGCCGTTGGCCTTGAGAAGCTCGATCTTGCGCTCCTCGGCGCGGTCGATGGCGGAGCCAAGCGGGCCGTTGTCGTGGTGGATGCAGCCGCCTTTCAACTTGAGCGACTCGCCGTTGAGGCGGAAGCCGTGCACGGCGTCGAACTCGAGGGCGCGGATGCCGAAGGTCGTTGAGACGCTGTCGACGACCTCGCCGCCGACGAGAATATCGACCTCGGCCGTGTAGAGCGCGGGCGAGTCGGGCGACCAGAGCCGGGGCGAGCGAACCGGGACGAAGCGCTCGACGGAGCGGGTTTCTTTGGCGACAAGGTGTAACGAGCCATCGGATACGCCGATCTCCTTGCCCTTGGCGTCGCGGATGCGGACGCGCACGAGGACGGGCGTGGCGGCGGCCAAGGCGTTGCGCACCTCGACGTCGGTTTTGACGAGGGCCTGGTCCTTGGAGATCTCGGGCGTGGTGACGAAGACGCCCCAGGTCGGCACGTGGATGGGCGAGGTGACGGCGAGCGAGACGTGGCGGTAGATGCCGGAGCCGGAATACCAGCGACTGTTGCGGCCTTCGTTGCGCACGCGGACGGCGAGCACGTTTTCCTGGCCGGGTGGGGCGAGGTGGGGCGTGAGGTCGAAGGCGAATGCGGTGTAGCCGTGGGGATGCTCACCGAGTCGGACGCCGTTGAGCCAGAGTTCGGCGTTCATGTAGACGCCGTCGAAGGTGACGGAGACCTGGCGGCCGGCCTCGGGCGAGGGGAAGTGTTTCCGATACCAGCCGATGCCGCCGAGCGTGTGTCCGGTGAAGTGCTCGCTCGCGCTTTCGCCGGGGGCGAAGGGGCCGATGCGACGGGAGGCTTTGCTCACGGCGTAGATGCCGCCGTTGTTGTTGCCGTCGAATACGCGCACGGCGATCAGATCGGTGCCGTCGCCGCGGACAAGCGCGGCGGGCACGCGATAGCGGCGGTCGATGGTGTCCGCCCACTTGTAGTCGGGGGGAAAGGATCCGGTGCCGCCGATGCGCTGGCCGTTGAAGAACACCTCGTCGACGTCGTCGATGCGGCCCATGAGCAGGTCGAAGTCCTTGCCACGGCAATCGGCCGGAATCGTGACACGGCGACGAAACCAGCCGTAGACGTTGTTGGCGGTGTAGCCGGAGTGGTTTTCCCAGGTGTCGGGGAGCTTCACGGTTTGCCAGGCCTCGTCGTCGAGTTCGCGGGCCTTCCACGCGGGGTTGTCGCCGCGTTGGAACAGCCATTGGCCGGTGACGGCCTCGAATTCGGGGGCGGCGTCCGCCTTCGTGGGCAGATCCTCGATCGACCAGTCGTGGGGGACGTCGAGTGTGCGCCATTGCGAGTCGTCGAAGGCGGCCTGTTCCGCGCCGGGGGCGTCGCCGCGGAGAAAGCGCCAGTCGGGGTCGAAGGGTTGGTCGCGCGGGGCGGCAAAGGCGAGCAAGGCGCTGGTTTGCGCGAGGAGGAGCCCGAAGGCGAAGGAGCGGAGGGTGGCGGTCATCGGCAAGAGCAGGACGGGGCGGGGGGGAACAGTTTGGCGAAGGGGCGGGAACTGGCCAGTTTAGCGGAAAGGCTCCGGGCTGTAACCTATCACTAATGATAGTCCGGCGAGAGGGCGGGGCGTGGTTTGACGCGCGAGGGGGTTTCGGCCAGCGGAGGAGGCGCCCTGCGATGCCGACTCGCCCCCGCATGTTCTCCCCGCTTGTCCGAGCCATCCGTCCAGGACTGCTCGCCGTGGCGCTTGCCTGCGGGGCGGGAGCGCGCGGATCGGAGTCCGCAGCGCCGGGGGGAGGCGAGGGCCTGATAGTGGAGGCCGCGCGGGTGCGCGCGTTGGGGTCGGAGGAGGCGCGACGGTCGCC
>CBIHRE010000203.1:0-8298 GCA_966212385.1 uncultured Akkermansia sp.
CCGTGATCGCCGTCATCGGCGTGCTCGCGGCGATCCTCGTGCCGGTGGTCGGCCGGGCGCGCCTCGCGGCGCAGACGGCGGCAAGCACGAGCAACCTGCGCCAGCTCGCCGCCGCGACGCACGCCTACATCGCGGACAATCGGGGACTTTTTCCGCCGGGCATGTCGCTCGACAACAACACGCGCTGGCATGGTGCGCGCACCTCGAACAGCGCGCCCTTCGACCCGTCGAAGGGCTGGCTCGGGCCTTACCTTGGCCGCGACGGCCGCGTGAAGCTCTGCCCGGTTTTCGCCACGCTGGAGCCCAGCCCGGAGTCCTTCGAGTTCGGCGCCGGCGGCTACGGCTACAACTCGGCCTATCTTGGCGGTCCGGCCGCCCGAGGCACGGCGCTCGATCCCTTCCGCCCCGCGCGTTTCGAAAATCTGCCCAATCCAGGCCGCGCGGTGATGTTTGCCGCCACGGCCTTGTCGCGCTCCGCGGGCCTGCAGGAATATCCGTTCACCGAGCCGCCGCAGTGGCTGGCGCCGTCCGGGCTCCCCGCCGGACCGAGTCAGCCGAGCACGCATTTCCGCTTTAACGGGAAAGCCCTTGTCGCCTGGTGCGACGGCCGCGTGAGCGCGGAGAATCCAAACGGAGAGAGCGGTCCCAACTACTATGGCGGCGACAACGCCAAGGACCACCTCGGTTGGTTCGGCCCGATGGAAGCGAACGGGTATTGGAATCCCTGGTATCCTGAAAACCGTAGGTTCTAATGTCGCCCGTGCGTTTGCTCCTCGCCTGCTTCCTCTGCCTCGTCGCGTGTGTCCGCGCCGCCGAGCCCGTCCGCGTGGTTTCGCAAACGGTGGGGAGCGACGAGCTCCTGCTCGCGGTCGCCGCGCCGGAGCAGATCGCGGCGCTCTCGCACCTCGCGCGCGATCCCGAGTTTTCCAGCGTGGCGCGCGAGGCCGCGGCGTATCCGCAGATCGCGCTGGGCGACGCGGAGACGGTCCTGCGTTTTCGCCCCACGCTCGCGCTTTTCGCCGACTACAGCCGGGCCGAGCTGGTCGAGCAGGTGCGTCGCGCCGGCGTGACCGTGTTGGTCTTCGACCGCTACAAGACCCTCGACGACGCGCATGCCAACTTGCGCCGTCTCGCCGCCCTGCTCGGTCCCGAGGCCGCGGCGCGCGCGGAGCGCGTCATCGCGGACGACGAAACCCGGCTCGCGAGACTCGGCGAACGGCTCGCGGGCGCGAAGCCCGTCCGCGTCATCGCGCCCTCGACCTACGGCGTCATCGCCGGCGCCGACACCACCTTCCAGGACCTTTGCGACCGGGCCGCGGCCGAAAATCTCGCCGCCACGCTCGGCGGCCTGCGCGGGCACGCCTCGCCGTCCACGGAGAAACTGCTCGCCTGGCCGGTGGAGCGCGTGGTGATCGCGGGCGTTTCGCCCGAGGCCGCGCTCGCGCCTTACAAGAAGTTGCCCCCCTACCGGTTCATGCCGGTGCTGCGCGAGGATCGCGCGGCGGTGATCGCGCCGTGGATGCTCGGTTGCGTTAGCCACCGGCGCGTCGCCGCCTACGAGGCGCTCGCCCGCGTGCTGCATCCGGAGCTTTTTTCCTATTGCGCGGGGGCACGGATCGTAACGCGGGGGGTTGGGCGGGACCGCGGGGCCCGCGGTGGCTTGTTTGGGGCGGGCCCAGCGGTTCCGCCCTACCATTGCTTGTCGTGGGCCTCCTCCTGCTCGCCGCCGCGCTCGGTTCGCTCGCCTTCGGGGACGTGCGGCTTTCGCCCTCGCAGTTGTTCGCCGGGCTGCTGCGTCAGGACGAGTATGCCGCGACCATCCTCTGGCAGATCCGGCTGCCGCGCCTGCTCGTGGCGATGCTGGTCGGCGCGGCGCTCTCGGGCAGCGGCCTCGTGATGCAGGCTTATTTTCGCAACAGCCTCGCCAGCCCCGGTCTGCTCGGCGTGAGCGCGGGCGGCGCGGCCGGCGCGGTGCTGGCGATCGGTTTTGGGGTGGCGGCGGTGTCGCTGCTCACGGTGCCCCTTTTCGCCACGGCGGGAGCGCTGGCCGCGACGCTTGTGGTCATCGTGCTGGCGCGCCGCGGAGCGAGCCCCGAGCGGCTGCTGCTCGCGGGCGTGGCGCTCAACGCGCTCCTCGGCGCGGTGACAAGCTACGTCCTTTCCGCCAGGACCGTCACCTACGAGCGCAACGCGCAGGTCCTGTTCTGGCTGCTCGGCGGCCTCGAGGACCGCACCTGGGAACACGTGTGGATGGCGGCCGCGATCCTGCCGGCGGGACTGCTTCTGCTGCCGCTCGGGCGGCCGATGGACCTGCTCAGCCTCGGCGCGGAGGAGGCGCAGAGCCTAGGCGTGGACGTGCGGCGCCTGCGCCGAAACCTGCTCGGCTTGTCCACGGTGCTGACCGCGCTGGCGACGGCGGTGGCGGGCACGGTGGGCTTCGTCGGGCTGGTGGTGCCGCATATCCTGCGCCTCCTGGTCGGCCCCGAGCATCGGCGGCTCGTGCCGCTTTCGCTGCTGGGCGGCGCGGCCTTTGTCGTCGTCTGCGATCTGATCGGCCGCGCGGCGGGCGAGCTGCGGCTCGGCATCGTGACCTCGCTGGTCGGCGGGCCCTTTTTCCTGTGGCTCTTGCGGAGGAGCGAACGATGAACGCGGCGCTAACATTGGAAACCGTGTCCGTGCCGGGGCGCTTGCAGGCGCTCAGCATCGCGATTGAGGCGGGCAAGCTGGTCGGCCTCGTCGGGCCCAACGGCTCCGGAAAATCCACGCTGCTCTCCGTCGCGGCCGGATTGCTGCCGAGCGCGGCGCCGGGCGTGGTGCGCTGGGGTGGCGAGGCCTTGCCGAAGGTTTCCGTTCCGGAGCGCGGGCGTCGCGCGGCGTGGGTGCCGCAGGAGGCGCGCTTTGAATTCGGCTTCAGCGTGCGCTCGGTCGTGGGGCAGGGACGCTTCGCGCACGGAGACGACGGCGCGGGCGTGGAGGAGGCCTTGGCGCGTTTCGACCTCGGGCGCATCGCGGAACGGCCGGTGAACCGCCTCTCGGGCGGCGAGCGCCATCGCGTGTTGCTCGCGCGGGCCTGGGCCACGGGCGCCAGGTTGCAGCTTTGGGACGAGCCGCTGGCGGCGCTCGATCCGCGGCATGCCTTGCTGACCTTGGAGCTGGCGAGCCGGCTCAGGCGCGAGGGCGCGACGATCCTGCTGTCGCTGCACGATCTGCGCCTGGCGCATTGCCTCGACGAAGTGATCGTTCTGCGCGAGGGCCGGCTGGTCGCGCATGGACGCCCGGATGTGGTGCTGACGCCAGAGATGTTGCGCGAGGTCTTCGGCGTGGCGTCGCGAATCGGGCCGGGCCTCGTGCTGGAGTTGCCCGGATGAAAGCTCTGGGCGTCCTCGGCACCTCGTCCAACGCGGGCAAAACCTGGATGACCGTGGCCCTTTGCGCGTGGCTGCGGCGCGAGGGCGTGCGTGTGGCGCCCTTCAAGGCGCAGAACATGTCGAACAACGCGTGGGCCCTGCCCGACGGCCGGGAGATGGCGCGGGCGCAGGCGGTGCAGGCCGAGGCCTGCGGCCTGGAGCCGACGGTCGAGATGAACCCGATCCTGCTCAAGCCGAGCGGCGCGGCCGGTTCGCAGGTCGTGCTGCTCGGGCGGGCGGGGGCGCATCAAGGCGGCCGCGACTATTACCGGGATTTCGAGGCGCACTGGCGGCTCGTGCGCGACACGCTCGATGGCTGGCGCGGGCGCTGCGATGTGCTGGTGATGGAGGGCGCGGGCAGTCCCGTGGAGCTCAATCTCATGGACCGCGACCTCGCGAACCTGAGGCCGATCCGGCACGTCGACGGGCGCTGGGTGCTAGTGGGCGACATCGATCGCGGCGGCATCTACGCGCAGTTGGCCGGCACCTGGAATCTGTTGCCTGCGGAGGACCGAGCGCGCGGGCTGGGCGCGATCGTGAATCGATTCCGCGGCGATCTGAGTCTGTTTCCAGACCCGGAGCGCTGGCTGGCGCCGCATGCACCGGGTTTGCGGGTTCTTGGCACGGTGCCGTTCCGGCGGGACTTGCAGCCGGAGGAGGAAGACGGCCTGACGCAGGCGGACGAGGATCGCGGCTCGGGTGAAGCCATCGCGTGGATACGGCTGCCCCACGCTGCGAACCTGACGGATTGCCAGCCGTGGTGGGACGACGCCGGAGTGCGGACCCGCTGGACGGCGGAGCCCGCGGCGCTCGAGACGGCGCGTGCGATCGTGATCCCGGGCACGAAGAACACCCTGGCGGACTTGCGATGGCTGCGCGCGAAGAAGCTCGATCTTGCGATCATCGCGGCGGCGCGGCGCGGCGTGCCGGTCATGGGGATTTGCGGCGGTTACCAAATCCTCGGCGAGCGGCTCTCCGATCCCGAGGGCGTGGCGGGCGACGCGGGAGACGAGCCGGGTCTGGCGCTCTTGCCGGTGAAGACGCGTTTCGAGAATCCGAAGCTCGTGCGCACGGTGAGCTCGGAGTGCGACGGTCGTCGTTGGGCGACCTACGAAATCCACCAAGGCCGCACGGAGGCGACGGCCACCTGCGCGCCGTTTCAGACGGTGTTCGACGGCGAGCAACCGAGGCCGGACGGGCATCGCGTGGGCAAGGTGTGCGGCACCTACCAGCATGGTTGTTTCGAGGCGCCGGAGGCGCGACGTCGCCTGGCCGAGGCGGCTGGGATCGGCGGGCACGTCGCGCCGAACCACACGTGGAAGGAGAAACGGGCGCGGGTCTACGAGGCGATGGCCGATCACATCGCGGCGCACGTGGACCTCGGGCCGATCCGGCGTTATCTCGGGCTATGATTTTCCCATGAGCAAATATCGCACGAACACCGAGGCTGAGCACCGCGAACGCATGCGCGAACTCCAGGAGGATATGCGCGCCAAGATGCGCGCGGCGAAGGACCGGCGCGGGCTCATCCTTTGCCACACCGGCGACGGCAAGGGAAAGACCAGCGCGGCTTTCGGCATGGTGGCGCGGCAACTCGCGCACGGAAACAAGGTCGCGGTGGTGCAGTTCATCAAGTCGAGCAACGACCACGTGGAGCGCCTGCTGCGTGGACCGCTGCTCACGTGGGATCACTACGGCGAAGGATTCACCTGGGACACGCAGGACCGCGCGGCGGACATCGCGTGCTGCCGCCGCGGCTGGGCGCGGGCGCTGGAGCACCTGGCGAATCCGGAGATCGATTTCGTGCTGCTCGACGAGCTGAACGTCGTGTTGCAGCTCGAGTATCTCCCGGTGGCGGAGATCGTGGCGGCGCTGAAGACGAAGCGCGCCGATCAGCACGTGGTGCTGACGGGCCGCGGAGCGCCGAAGGAAATCGTGGAGGTGGCGGACCTCGTCACCGAGATGCGCGCGATCAAGCATCCCTTCGACGCCGGCGTGCCGGCGCAGGCGGGCATCGAGTTCTAGCCAAGGGCCACGGTTTTCGCCAGAAGCGGGCATGCCCCTTTTCCCCGTTTCCTTGGGCCGCCGGTTTTCCCGCGGCGCCGCCGGCGCGCTTTGCGCGCTCCTTGCGTCCGCTTGCGGCCTCCTTGCGCAGGACGCGGCGGAGATTCCGGTGCCGGAGATCGCGACGGCGTTTCCGGCGAGGCCGGGGCCGGATGAACTCGCCGCGAGCGAGGCGCTGCCGGACCTGCTGGCGCTCGACGGCGGCGGCCGTGTGAAGGATGCCGCGGGATGGCCGGAGCGCCGGGGCGAGTGGCGCGCCGTTCTCGAACACCATGCGGTGGGCCATGCGCCGCCCGCGCCGGAGCGGGTGGAAGGCACGGTGGTAAAAACGATGCCGGTGCTGGACGGCGCGGCCACGTTCAGACTCGTGCGCTTGAGCTTCAGGCCGGACATGACGCTCGGTTTCGACGTGGCGGTATTCACGCCCGCCGACGAGAGCATGCCGCGCCCGGTCGTGGTGTTTCCGAGTTTCGACGCGACGCCCGGCGCGCGGCGCCTGCCGGTGCTGCCGCGTCCGCCGGGGCAGGGGAAAGGCGCCAACGCGCTGCTGCCGGTGGAGCCTTTGCCGGCGGCGATCCCGGTTCCGCCGGCAGGCGAGCCTATCGGGCCGGACCCGCAGACCGTGGCGAAGCGGCACGAGACGCTGTTGCGGCGGGGCTACGCGATCGTGACGTATCATTATCAGGATACGGGAGAGGATACGAACCTGCGCCTGCCGGACGGAAGCTGGGCCTACCGAACCACGCGCTTTTTCCCCGCGTATCCGGGTCATGACTGGGGCCTGCTCGGTGCCTGGGCCTGGGGCATGTCGCGGGTGGCGGATTATCTCCAGACGCAGCCCTTCGCGGATCGCGAGCGGCTGATCGTCACCGGTCACTCGCGGCTGGGAAAGGCGGCGCTGGTCGCGGGCGCCTTCGACGAGCGTTTTGCGCTAGTGGCGCCTTGCGGCACGGGCGGCGGTGGCAACGGCGCCTACCGCTTCAGCGGTGCGGGACGCGGCGGCAAGGAGGGGCTCGACGAGATGATGAAGAAATACCCCGGTTGGTTTTCGCCGAAGCTGCACGCGTTTCGCGGGCGCGTGGAGCGGCTGCCCTTCGACCAGCACGCGTTTTTCGCGCTGGTGGCGCCGCGGCGCTTCATCGCGCTCGAGGCGACGGAGGATCCGGTCTCGCTGCCCTCGGCGGTCGTCGCGGCGGCGAGGGGGGCGCGGCCGGTTTTCGAGCTGCTTGGCGTGAAAGATCGGCTCGCGGTGAATTTCGAAAAGCATGGTCACGCGTATGCGGATTCGGACTGGTCGGCCTTGCTCGATTTTGCGGACTGGCAACTACGTGGGCTCGATTCACGGCGCGAGTTTACCCTGCCCGATACCGCCCCATGAAATCGTTCCGCCTCTCCTCCCTTCTGCTGCTATGCTGCTTCGCCGCCGTCGTGGCTGCGCGGGCGGCGACCTGGAACGTTCGCGATTTCGGGGCCGCCGGCGACGGCGCGAAGAAGGACACCGCGGCCTTCCAGCGCGCGCTCGACGCCTGCGCCGTCGACGGCGGCGGCGAGGTGGTCGTGCCGCGAGGCGAGTATCTCATCGGCAGCGTGCAGCTCGGCTTGCGCACGACGCTTCGGCTCGAGGAAGGCAGCGTGCTTCAGGGCAGCGGCGACTTCGCGGATTACCCGTTGATCGACGTTCGTTGGGAGGGGCGCTGGCAGCCGGGGCATCGGGCGCTGATCCACGCGGCGGATGTCGAGGACGTGGGCGTCGTCGGTCCGGGAACGATCATCGGTAATCCGGAGACGGCGGCGAGCAACCGCCAGCCACGCGGCACGCTCGTGCTGGAGTTCATCCGCTGCCGGCGCGTGCGGTGGGAAGGTTTTTCGGTGCGCCAGGAGGGCAACAACTGGGCGACGCATCCGACGCTGTGCGAAGACGTGACGATCCGGAAACTCGACATCCGCGGCGGGCGCGACGGCATCGACGTCGACTCGTGCCGGCGTGTGTTGATCGAAGGCTGCTTCATCGACACGGGCGACGACTGCGTCAGCTTGAAATCGGGGCGCGGTCTGGATGGTGCGCGCCTGGGGCTCGCGACCGAGGCGGTGACGATTCGCGACTGCGAAATGATTTGCCGGCGCTTCGCGTGCATCGGGATCGGAAGCGAGATTTCGGCGGGGGTGCGCGGGGTGAGGATCGAGAATTGCAAGCTGCGGGCCGCGACGCACGCGATCTACCTGAAGTCGCGTGTCGGGCGCGGCGGCGTCACCGAGGGCGTCCATGGGCGCGACCTCGAGGTGAGCGGAGGAGGTTTTTTGCGCATCAATCTCTACGACGCGGGCAACACGAACACGGTCGATGATCCCGTCCCGGGACTCGCGGGCTATCCGCAGGCGCGCGATTTGTCGTTCACCGGCGTGCGCCTGCACGAGGTGGGCGTGGTGGCGGAGGCGACGCGGATTTCCCCGCAGGCTCCGCTCGAGGGGTTGATCTTGCGGGACGTGAGCGGCACGGCGCGGAGGGGTATCCGACTCGCTCAGATGCGTGGTGTGGTTGTCGATAACCTGGCGGTGGACGGCGTGGACGGGCCTTTGGTGGCGACGGAGGACGTCGAGGGGCGGTTTCCGGTCGAACCGGCCGTGTTGCCCGGCCGGGTCGATCTATGGAACGGCGTCGACCTGGCCGGTTGGAAACTCGTGCTCTCGGATCCGGCCGCCGACACCACCGGCGCTTGGAGCGTGGCTCCGGACAAGGCGGGCGGCGCGGGGCCGGTGTTGCGGAACTGCCAGGCGCCGAGCGCGTCGACCGACGCGTCGATCTCGGGGCGGCGGCCAGACGTCGCGA
>CBIHRE010000204.1:0-8263 GCA_966212385.1 uncultured Akkermansia sp.
GCCCGCGACGCGGACTTTCGTCCCCCTGGGAAACGGCATCGGCCTCCGTCAAACCGTCGGCCTTTGTTCGAAAGCTTTTTCTTCGCGGGCTTCGAATGCACCGCGACCACGAACCGGCATCGTCACTGGATCGACCAAATCGCGGCCACCGAGCACGACCGACAGGCCGACGGCGATTACCGCCGTCTCCGCGAAGCCGGCCTCCTCGCCGCGCGTGAAGGCATCCGCTGGCCGCTTGTCGACCGTCGCGGAAAACTCGATTTCAGCTCGGTGCGGCCCTTCCTGGAGGCAAGCCGCCGCCACCGCGTCGAGGTGATCTGGGATCTGTTCCACTACGGCTATCCCGACGACCTTGATCCCTTCTCGGAGGAGTTCGTCAAACGCTTCGCCGCCTACTGCCACGAGGCCGCCAAACTTGTCGGCGCCCACAGCGAGGGCCGCGTCTGCTATTTCACGCCCGTCAACGAGCCCTCCTTTCTATCGTGGGCCGGCGGCTCCGTCGGTCGTTTCGCGCCTCATCTCCACGGGCGCGGCACCGAGCTGAAGATCGCGCTCATCCGCGCCGCGATCGCCGGCATCGACGCCATCCGCGCCGTCTTGCCCGGCGCCCGCATGGTCAACGCCGACCCGCTCTGCCGCGTCGTTCCGCCCGTCGACCACGTCGACCCGCACGCGCACGCGGAGGACTTCAACCACCGCGCCGTGTTCGAATCCTGGGACATGCTCTGCGGCCGCGCTCTGCCCGAGCTCGGCGGCAGCCGTCGCCACCTCGATATCGTCGGCGTGAACTACTACTGGACCAACCAGTGGGAGATCGGACGCGAGGAGCAACCGCTTCATCTCGACGATCCGCGCCGCTGGTCGTTCTCCCGCCTTCTCCGCGGCATCTGGCGTCGCTACGGGGGAGAAATCCTCGTCACCGAGACCTCCCACGTCGGGGACATGCGGCCGATCTGGCTGCGCACCGTGGCGGAGGAGTGCGAAAAGCTTCTCGACGAGGGGGTGCCTCTTCGTGGCGTGTGCCTCTATCCGATCCTCGGCATGCCCGAGTGGCACGATCCTTCCGTCTGGACCCAGATGGGGCTCTGGGAACTCGCCCCTCGACCGGGCGGGCTCGTGCGCCTCCCCTGCGCCCCGATGTTCGAGGCCTTGCGCGAGGCGCAACGCATCGACCGCCGCTTCGCCGAATTCCTCCGCCCGGGTCGTGGATCGAGCCACGCCTTCGTGGAGCCCACCGGCGAATCGATCGAAGACGAACCCTGACCCGCGCCGTATCCAATCCTCGTTACACGGTCCCGTCACGCGGACCGCTTTCTCCATGCATTACCAAAACCCCGTTTGGCCCGGCTACTTCGCCGATCCTTTCGTCCTCCGCCACGCCGGCGATTACTACGCCTACGGCACCGGAGAGAATCTTGAGCGCGGCGCCGACGGCTCCGCGCGCGCCTTCCGTATCCTGCGCTCGCGCGATCTGACCGATTGGGAACCCGCAGGAGCCGCGCTCCTCGTGCCTCCGGAGAAATCCGACCACGCCTTCTGGGCGCCGGAGGTCGCCGAGCACGAGGGGAAGTTCTACTGCTACTACTCGAGCGCGCCCGCCGGACTCGACGAATCGCACCGCCTGCGCGTCGCCGTGGCGGACAACCCTCTCGGCCCTTTTCGGGAACGCGGTCTCGTGCTGCCGGAGAGCGAAGGCTTCTGCATTGACGCCCATCCCTTCCAAGATCTCCGCGACGGGACCTGGTATCTCTTCTTCGCGCGCGATTACTTCGAGGATCGCGTGGGCACCGGCCTCGCGGTGGTCCGCCTCACCCCGGACCTGTTGCGCGCCGCCGAGCCTCCGCATCTGGTCCTTCGCGCCAACGCCGACTGGCACATCTACGAGCGCAACCGCGACCTTTACGGCCGCCGCTGGTCCGCCTGGCACACCGTCGAGGGCCCCTGCGTCGTCGCCCACGGCGGACGTTATTATTGCTTCTATTCGGGTGGAAACTGGCAGACGCGCGACTACGGCGTCAGCTACGCCGTCGCCGACCACCCGCTCGGCCCGTGGGAACACGCCCCGGAAAGCTGGCCCGTCGTGCTTCGGGAAAAAAGCGGCCAAGCGCTCGGCCCGGGTCACAATTCCTACGTCGTCGCGGCCGACGGCCAGGCCGAGTTCCTCGTCTATCATGCCTGGGACCCCGAACGCCGCGCGCGCCGCATGTGCATCGACCGCCTCGTGTGGACCGACGCGGGACCGCGTTGCCTAGGACCGACCACCACGGCGCAGGAATTCGACGCGCCGCTGCACGCGCTCCCCGCCCTGTAAACTTGCGCGCGGCCACGTCTCTCGGGTTGAGCGCAAAAAGCCCGGAAGCGGCCTCAGCCGCCTCCGGGCCACGGAAACAAATGCGATCAACGTGGCGGGATTTCCCCGCTGGTCGCTTGGATCAATCCAGCTCGTGCGTGAACGACTCGCCGAGCACCGAGCCGTCCGTGAAATAAAACGACACGCCGACCGTGATGGTCCCGCTCAAGGCGGAGGGAATTTCCACGGCGGCATCCATCCAAGAGAGGCCCTGGCCTCCGTCGCGGCCGGGGCCTTCGATCCACGCCGAAGCCTCGTAATCGGTCGCCTCGTCGTAATACCAGATGGTGAACAAGACACCCTCGAGATCGAGCCCCGTGGCGAAATCATAGGTGACGACGAACGAGTAGATGTCGTCGCTCTCGTATCCCCAGACTCCGTAGGAGTCTTTCAATTCCTCCACGTCGGTGGTGTTGTCGGTGAAGAAATAACTCTGCTCGAGCGCCACAGGATCGGCGTGAGCGGTGGCGAGAACGGCGAAGACGAGCGCACAGAGCGCGAATAACGAACGCAGGGGGTTCATGGGTTTTGTTTTGGGCCCGTTGGAAGGAAAGCGCACCGCCTCGTGCGGCGCGTTTCACGACGCCGGCCGGGAACCGGTGTCGCGCCTTCCCCTTTGTATCAGGACGGCCGAAAACCCCGAAATCCGTCCGGCTTACAGTCTGAACGAACGCATTTTGCCAATCGCTTGACAGAAATACGCACGCAGCCTCCGCCCGCGCCTGTCGCTCAAGCGGCCGGAAGCGTGAAGAAGAAGGTCGCGCCCTCGTTCACCCGACCCACCGCGCGCACCTCTCCGCCGTGTTTCACCACGACACGCCGCACCGTGGCCAGGCCGATGCCCGAACCGCTGAATTCGCCCTGCGCGTGCAGCCGCTGAAAAGGGTTAAACAGCCGGCCCGCCTGCCGCTCGTCGAAGCCCGCGCCGTTGTCGCGCACGAAAAACTCGCGCCCCGCCAACCCGTCGCTGAACCCGAACTCGATCCGGGGCTCTTTCGCCTTCGCGGTGAATTTCCAGGCGTTGCCCAGAAGGTTCTCGAGCACGATGCGCAACAGTCCCATGTCGCCATGGGCGATCCCGCCCGGCTGGATCTCGATGCGCACATTCCGCACCGGATGCTCCGCGGCGAACCGCGCGATCACCTCTCGCGCCATGGCGGAGAGATCCACCTCGGCCTTGGTCGCCTGGCCCTCGGGGAGACGAGCCAGTTTCATGATATCTTGGATGAGCGTTCCCATCCGGTTCCCCGCCTCCTTCATCTGCGAAAGATAACCCAGCCCCTCCTGGGGCAGCTTGTCGCCGAAATCGTCGCGCAACATGCCGGCGTAGCCGAGCATCGCCCGCAGCGGCGACTGCAAGTCGTGGGAAACCGAATACGCGAACGACTCCAGCTCGCGGTTCGCCACCTCGAGTTCGCGCGTGCGCAGCTCCACCCGGCGCTCGAGCTCCGAGTAGACCTCCACGTTCTCCATCGCCACGCTCGTGCTGTCGGCCAGCGCCTGCAGCAGGCTCAGCTCCTCCTCGGTCGCCCGATGCGAGTGGGCCCAGTAGTTGCCGATCGCCGCGATCGGCGCGTTCTTCCGGATCGGCACCATCGCCAGGCTCCGCACGAAGGTCGGCCGATAGGCCTCCACCGGAATGCGCGGGTCCTCGTAAATATTTTCGATCACCGCCGGCTTCCGGTTGAGCATCACCCAGCCGCTGATGCACGCCGTGAGCGGAAAGCGCTTCCCCTTCCAGAGCGGCTCGATCGCGTCCTCGTCCGCGTAGTGGCACTTGTCGCCGTCGCGCAGCACGAAAGTGGCGCCGTCCGCGCCCGTCAACTGACGCGCCGTCGTTCGCACGATTTCGGCAATCCGATTCAGATCCCTTGCCAAGGACAGCTCCTGGATCGCGGCGATCAATTTCCCGGACGGAGACGCATCGATCGGGGCGCTTGGAGAGTGGCTGATGGCTGACATTAGCTGACGTTCATTAAACCCTAAATACCCCGCGCTTAAAATAGGGTGATACACGGAGTTTCCTCACCCCCAACCGGGCCTTCACGTTCTCTAAAGGTGAGGCCTGCTAGGATCGGGCGAAATCCACCGCGCCGTGAAGCCTCGCCCGTCCGTCCTCGCCATTTTTCCCCTCGCGCTCCTCCTGCCCGGCTGCGCGACCATCGGTGGTCGTCCGTCGACTGCGTCGACTGTCGCCACGCCCCAAGCCTGGACGCAGACCACGACGCCCGCCCGCCCCGGAGCGCTCGACACCGCCGCCCTCGCCGATTGGTGGAAACGTTTCCACGACCCCGTCCTCGACCAACTCATCTCGGACGCGCTCGCTCACAATCCGGACGTCCGCATCGCCCTCTCCCGCATCGCCCAGGCCCGCGCCACCCGCACCGTCGAGAAATCCGGCCTCCTCCCCTCGCTAAGCGCCGGCGTCTCCGGCCAAGGCAACCGCACCCGCGACCACCGCGCCGACACCGTCTCGGAAAGCGACAACTACTCCGCCTCGCTCGACGCGAGCTGGGAGATCGACCTCTTCGGAAAACAGCGTCTCGCCCTCGCCGCCGCCGACGACGACCTGGCCCAGACCGAGGAAAATTTCCACGCCGCCCATGTCTCCTTGGCCGCCGAAGTCGCCACCGCCTACGTCAACCTCCGCTCCACCGAGGCCCAACTCGCCGTCGTGCGCCGCTCCCTCGGCAGTCGCGAGGAGTCCGCCCGGCTCACCCGCTGGCGCCAGGAAGCCGGGGTTGGCGACATCCTCGATACCCGGCAGGCCGAGAGCGCCCTCGAACAAGCCCGCGCTTCCATCCCCGCCCTCCAGCAAAGCGCCTCCGAGACACGCAACCAGCTCGCCGTTCTCTCCGGCCGCGCGCCCGGCTCGCTCGATGCCCTGCTCGGTTCCACGGAACGCGTCCCTGCCGCCCCGGCCGCCCTCGCCGTCGGCATCCCCGCCGAAACCCTTCGCCAACGCCCCGACGTCCGCGCCGCCGGCCACGCCGTCGAGGCCGCCTCCAAACGCTCCGAGGCCGCCCGCCGCGAACGACTGCCCTCGCTCAACCTCACCGGCTCCCTCGGGATTGAAGCGGGCGAACTCGGCCGTCTCGCCTCGCCCACCGCCACCATCGCGAGCATCGCCGGCGGCCTCACCGCGCCCATCTTCAGCGCCGGCCGCATCGGCGCCAACATCCGCATCCAAGACGAGACCACTCGCCAGACTCTCATCACCTACGAATCCACCGTCCTCGACGCACTCGCCGAAGTCGAAAACGCCCTCGAGGCCATCCGCCGACAGACCGAGCGCCGCGCCTCGCTCGAACTCGCCGCCTCCGCCGCCCGCGAGGCCGATACCCTCGCCCGCCAGCAATACGAGGCCGGCTCCGTCGACTTCCTCCAAGTCCTCGACGCCGAGCGCACCCTCCTCTCCGCCGAGCAAAGCCTCGTCACCACCGACGCCGACCTCAGCTCCGCCCACATTCGCCTCTACAAGGCCCTCGGCGGCGGCTGGTCCGCCACCCCGTCCACGCCCGCCACCGCCTCCCTTTGACCATGAACACAGTTTCCGCCACGCCCTCCGGCCTCGCCGCCATCGTCACGCCGCCCGCGCCCGGCTCGTTCCGCCGCCGCCGCGCCGCGCTCATCACCGTCGTCGTTCTTCTCCTCGCCGCGGGCGCCTTCGTCTGGAACCGCGCCCGCGCCGCCGAGCACCAGCCCGCCGCATTTGTCACCGCTCCTCTCGCCCGCGGCGACATCGGTCTCACCATCACCGCCACCGGCAAACTTGCCCCGACCAACGAGGTCACCGTCGGCAGCGAACTTTCCGGCACCGTCCTCGAGGTCTACGTCGACATCAACGACCGCGTCGCCAAGGGCCAGCCCCTCGCCAAGCTCGATACCACCAAGCTCGCCCAACAGACCGAGAGCAGCCGCGCCAACCTCCGCTCCGCCCAGGCCGCCGCCGCGCAAGCCGAGGCCACCGTCCGCGAGACCGACGCCACGCTCAAGCGCCTCCGGGAACTCCGTCGCGTCAGCGATGGCAAACTCCCCTCGCAAACCGATCTCGACGCCGCCATCGCCGCCGCCGACCGCGCCGCCGCCAATCTCCTCGGCGCGCAGGCGTCCGTCGCCCAATCCGAGGCCGCCCTCCGCATCAACGAAAACGACCTGTCCAAAGCCATCATCAAGTCCCCGATCGACGGCATCGTCCTCACCCGCGAGGTCGAGCCCGGCCAGACCGTCGCCGCCAGCTTCACCGCGCCCGAACTCTTCGTCATCGCCGAAAACCTCGACCACATGAAACTCACCGTCACCGTCGCCGAGGCCGACATCGGCCGCCTCGCCGCCGGGCAGACCGCCGCCTTCACCGTCGACGCCTGGCCGGACCGCACCTACGTCGCGAAAGTCGAACGCGTCGCCTTCGGCTCCTCGATCACCAACAACGTCGTCACCTACGAGACCGACCTCGAGGTCGCCAACACCGACCTCAGCCTCCGCCCCGGCATGACAGCTACCGCCGACATCCGCGTCGCCGAGAGCAAAAACGTCTTCCTCGTCCCCGCCGCCGCCCTTCGCTTCGACCCCGAAAAATCCTCCGCCTCTCCCGCCGAGGCCCCGAAAAAATCCTTCGTGCAAAGCCTCACGCCCATGCCGCCGCGCATGAATCGTCCCGCCCGCCCCGCCGCCGGAGAGGGCGACGCCTCCAAATCCGCCGCGCACCAAACCCGCTCCCGCGTCTGGGTCCTCCGGGACGGCCTCCCGCAGCCACTTCAGGTCAAACTCGGCCTCAACGACGGCCGCCAAGTCGAGATCTCCGGCGAAGGCCTCTCCGAAAACCTCCCCGTCATCACCAAGGCCGCCACGTCCGCCCCCGCCAAATGAGCATCCGCCCCGACATTTCCCCCGCGCCCTCCGCGCCCGAGACAGCGACGCCCATCATCGAGCTCCGCGGCATCACCAAGACCTACGGTCGCGGCGACGCCGCCTTCCAGGCCCTGCGCGGCGTAGACCTCACCGTCCGCCGCGGCGAGTTCGTCGCCGTCATGGGCCCCAGCGGCTCCGGCAAGTCGACGCTCATGAACATCCTCGGCTGCCTCGATACACCCACCACCGGCGAATACCTCTACGAGGACATCGCCGTCCAGACCCTCGACAACGACCAGCGCGCCCTCCTCCGCCGCCACGCACTCGGCTTCGTTTTCCAGGGCTTCAACCTCCTCGCCCGCACCAGTGCCCTCGAAAACGTCGAGCTCCCGCTCCTCTACCGTGGCCTCAACCGTCGCCAACGTCACGACAAGGCCCTCGCCGCGCTCACCTCCGTCGGACTCCCCACCAAACTCCGCAACACCCCCGCCGAGCTCTCCGGCGGCCAACAGCAACGCGTCGCCATCGCCCGCGCCATCGTCACCGAGCCCACCACGCTCTTCGCCGACGAACCCACCGGCAATCTCGACACCGCGACCACCATCGAGGTCATGAACCTCCTCGTCCGCCTCAACGACGAACTCGGCATCACCGTCCTCATGGTCACCCACGAGGACGACGTCGCCGCCTACGCCAAGCGCATCATCACCGTCCGCGACGGCCGCATCGCCTCCGACGAACCCAACTGCCGCAACTAGTGGCACGGGCGTCTCGCCCGTGGGCTCGAAACTCTCATCCGACGTTTTTCCGCCGCCGCGGCCATCTCGTCTCCCGCTCTCCACCGTCTCGCCGTCCCCGCCATGATTTTTTTCAACGCCTTCCAAATCGCCCTGCGCGAGATCCGCCGCAACCTCATGCGCGCTTTCCTCACCGCGCTCGGCGTCATCATCGGCGTCGCCGCCGTCATCACCATGGTCACGCTCGGCAACGGCGCCACCGAGTCGGTCAAGGCTCAGATCTCCAACCTGGGCAGCAACCTCCTCATGCTCCGCCCCGGCATGG
>CBIHRE010000205.1:0-8260 GCA_966212385.1 uncultured Akkermansia sp.
CTTCGCCACCCTCTCCGCCGCCTAACCTCGCCCAAGGGTTGCGAGACAGCCTCTCTGTCCGCGCCTTCTCGTTTTTAGGCGGGCGCGGAGGGCCCGCCCTCCAGAATGTTTGTGCTGATCTGGTGGGCGTGCGCGTCCCTGCGCACGCTTTCGCCAGATGAACGAGCCACGAGCGGAGGGCTCCGCTCGTCCAACTTTCAAGCCCGATGGTCCTTACCAGCGGCCGTGCTCGCCCTTGCGGAGCCCGAGCGCGAAGGCGCAGAGGAGCTGCACGGTGCGCTCCACGTCGGCGAGGTCGACGATCTCGCTCGGCGTGTGCATGTAGCGGAGCGGAATGCTGACCAGGCCGGTCGCGACACCACCGCGGCCCATCTGGATGGCGCGCGCGTCGGTGCCGGTCGGACGCGGGTCCGCTTCGAACTGGTGCGGGATGCCCGCGGCCTCGGCGGCGGCGACGAGGCGATCGTAGATAAAGGGATTGATGTTCGGCCCGCGGCATATGATCGGACCGCCGCCGAGCTTGGTCTCGCCGTATTTGCGTTGGTCGCAATCGGGGTGGTCGGTCGCGTGGCCGACGTCGACGGCGACGGCCAGGTGCGGGTTGACCGCGTAGGCCGCGGTGGTGGCTCCGCGCACGCCGATCTCCTCCTGCGTGGTGGCGACGGAGACGATCTGCGCGGCGAGTTTTTTGCGTTGGCCGGCGAGACGGCGGAGGACTTCACCGACGACGTATGCGCCGACTTTGTCGTCGAAGGCGCGCGCGACGCCGATGGTGCCGTGGAGCAGCTCGAAGCCGGGCTGGTAGGTCGCGACGTCGCCGATGCGCACGCGCTCGAGTGCCTCCTTTTTGGACTTCGCGCCGATATCGATCCACATCTCGTGGATCTCGGGGACTTTCTTCCGATCGGCGTCGTCCATGAGATGGATGGCGCGCTTGCCGGTAACGCCGAGCACGGGGCCGTTTTGGGTGGAGATGATCACGCGGCGGCCGGGGATCATCACGCGGTCGTGGCCGCCGATGACGTTGAAGTAAAGGTAGCCGTCCTTGTTGACGTAGCTGATCTGGAGACCGAGTTCGTCGATATGACCGGCCAGGAGCAGCACGGGGTCGCCGCTCGGGTTGAGCGTGGCGATACGGTTGCCGAGGACGTCGTTTTCGTAGCGGTCGGCGGCGGGCTTCACGTGCGCGTCGAAGACGGCCTGGGCCTCGTGCTCGGCGCCCGAGGGGGAACGCGCGGCGAGAAGCTCCGAAAGAAAGGCGGGGACGACAGGGGTGGGAAGTGCGGCGGGCTTGGATTTGGCCATGCGGCGAAGAAAGGGGAGGCGCGGCACTTGTCCAACGGCCAATACGGACTGTTGGCACGCGCGGAGAAAACGCTTGGCGCGGGCGGGGCGGCGCGGTGGGGTGGTCCTTTTCTCTTCCGCGAACCATGACGATCTATCCCGCCATCGACATCAAAGCCGGCCGTTGCGTGCGCCTCACCCAAGGCAAGGCCGACCAGGAGACGGTGTATTCGCTCAACCCGGCCGAGGTGGCGGGACAGTTCAAAAAAGACGGCAGCACTTGGGTGCACGTGGTGGATCTCGACGGCGCGTTTCTTGGTGAGCCGCAAAATCTCGAAACGGTGAAGGCGATCGCGGCCGTGGGCCTGAAGGTCCAACTCGGCGGCGGCCTGCGCACGCGTGCGGCGGTGGAGCGCGCCTTGGGCTTTGGCGTCAGCCGCGTTGTCATCGGCACCCGCGCGGCGGAGAGCGCGGAGTTTGTCGGCGAGCTTGTGAAAGCCTTTGGCGACAAGATCGCGGTCGGTATCGACGCGAAGAACGGCAAGGTCGCGGTGAAGGGCTGGGTCGACACGACCGACACCGGCGCGCTCGAGCTCGCCAAACGCATGGCCGGCCTCGGCGTGCGCACCATCATCTACACCGATATCGGCACCGATGGCATGCTCACCGGCCCGAATCTCCCGGCGCAGCAGGCGCTGGCCGAGGCGGTGGCGGCGGGCGGTGCGCAGGTGATCGCCAGCGGGGGTGTTTCGAAGCTCGCGGACGTCGAGGCATTGGCGGCTTTGGCCAAAAAGCAGGCGAATCTGCATGGCGCCATCATCGGAAAAGCCATTTATGAGAAACGGCTTACGGTGGCGCAGGCCTTGGCTGTGGTCTCGTAAGTAGTCGATCGACGAAACCCGGGGATATGCCGGGGGTCTGACCGGGGCGCGGCCTTGATGCCGCGACTTCCATGAACTCCACGCTATCCACCTGCCGCCGCGCGCTTCTGCCGCTGGCGTTGTTGGTTTCCGCTCCGCTCGCTTCGGTGCTTTCCGCCGCCGATCAGCCCAATGTCACGGTAAACACGCCCTCCGAAGGCGAGGCGCTGGCCAAGGGTTTCGAGCGCTCTTTCGCGCGTTTTCAAAGCGCGCCGCTCTTCCTCACCTACGAAAAGGAAGGCACCGTGCTGCGGACGATCTCGGGCATCCGCTCCGTTCACGCGGATGGCGCCGTGCTGGTGATCGTGATGGACAAGGGCGCGACCCTGGCGATTCCCGCCCGCCGCGTGCTCTCGCTGACGGATGAACGGCCTCCCTCGTTTTAAGGGCGCGGCATCCTTCCGTCCTTTCGTTTCGGCCCGCGGCGCTGTCCGCGGGCCTTTTGTTTTTGCCGAGGCGGTGCGTGTTTCGTTGCCCGGGCCCGATCGAGCACCTTTATGCTAACGGGGCATGGCGATCTTGGCCAAAGGCAGCGATTACTTCGGGGAAAACGGATTTCCCGTGACCGTTCGCAGGGTTCGCACGGAGGCGGGCGGACGGCCTTCGCACGCCTACGACGTCACCGAGCTGGATCACTACCACGATTTCACGGAGCTGGTCCTCGTGCTGGAGGGCCGGGGAACACACCTGCTCGGCGGCCAGGCCTTTCCGGTCTCGGCCGGCGATGTATTCGTTATCCAAGGACAGCAGGTGCACTGTTTTCGTGAGCGCGACGGGCTCGTGTTGCTCAACATCATGTATGACCCGGCGCGGCTTCCCTTGCCCGAGGGCCTGCTGCGCCGGCTGCCGGGCTACAGCGCGCTGTTCCTGCTCGAGCCGAATTTTCGCGGCTCGCACGATTTTTCCAGCCGCCTGAGGCTGGATCGCGCCCCCTTGGGCGCGGCGGCGGGCCTCGGCGAGCGTATTTCCGAGGAGGCGGAACGCGCCGAACCCGGGCACGAGGCGATGTTGCTCAGTCTGCTCACCGATCTGATGGTGTTTCTCTCGCGGCGTTACGACGAGAGCGAGACGCGCGAGAGCAGGGCCCTGCTCCAGATGGGCAAACTGATCAGCGCGCTCGAGCGCGGTTATGCCGAGTCTTGGGATCTCGCACGCATGGCGACCTTGGCGCGTCTGTCCCGGGCGAGTTTGTTGCGCGTGTTTCGCCAGGCGACCGGCCGTTCTCCCGTCGCCTACCTGATCGAGCTTCGCATCGAGGCCGCGAAACGCCTGCTGCGCCAGGACGAGACCGAGATCACCGAGATCGCCCAGCTCGCGGGGTTCAACGACGGCAATTATTTCGCGCGCCAGTTTCGTCTCGTGGTCGGCTGCACTCCGAGCGAGTTCCGGCGCCGTGCTCGCGCGGGTATTTCGGCGTCTTGATCCTTTTATGCTAATGGGGCGTGTTGATTGAGAAAAAAGTGAAGGCGGAGGCCCGGGGGCGAGGTGGTATTCTTGCCCGATCCCCTCCATGTATCTTCTCGGAATCGATCTAGGCAGCTCCGCCGTCAAAGCCTCCCTCGTCGACGCCGCCTCCGGGCGGATCCTCTCCGCCGCGCAGTCGCCGCAGACGGAGCTGCCCATCTCTGCGCCGAAGCCCGGCTGGGCCGAGCAGGACCCCGCGATGTGGTGGGAACACACCGCGCTCGCGATTCGCGCCGCTTGCGCGGGGCAGGACGCCTCCCGGATCGCCGCCATCGGCATCTCCTACCAGATGCATGGGCTCGTCACGCTCGACGCCGCCAATCAGCCCGTCCGTCCCGCGATCATCTGGTGCGACAGCCGCGCGGTCGACACAGGCGCGCAGGCCTTCGCCGAGCTTGGCGCCGAGACCTGCCTCGCCCGCCTGCTCAACTCCCCCGGGAACTTCACCGCTTCGAAGCTCCGCTGGGTGCAACAAAACGAGCCAGCCAACTTCGCCCGTATCCGGAAAATCATGCTGCCGGGCGACTACATCGCGCTGCGCCTCACCGGCGAGGCGCAGACCACCGCCGCGGGTCTCTCCGAAGGCCCGCTTTGGGATTTTTCGAAGGACGCACCCGCCGAGTTTCTGCTCAAGCACTGGAACATCGACCCCGCCTTGCTCGCCACGCTCACGCCGACCTTTGGCAAGCAGGCCGCGGTGCTCGGCTCGGTCGCGAACGAGCTGGGCATCCCGGCCGGCATCCCGGTCGCCTACCGCGCCGGCGACCAGCCGAACAACGCCTTCTCGCTCAACGTGCTCAACCCCGGTGAAATCGCCGCGACCGGCGGCACTTCGGGCGTCGTTTACGGAGTGTCGGACCGCCTCGCCTTCGATCCGCAGGGCCGCGTGAACGGCTTCGCCCACGTAAACCACACGGCCGCCGCCTCGCGCGTCGGCGTTCTGCTCTGCATCAACGGCACGGGCATCCAGTATGCGTGGCTCCGCCGCACGCTCGGCGCGAACTTGTCCTATCCCGAGCTGAACGCACTCGCCGCCGCCGTGCCTGCGGGCAGCTCCGGCCTGACCGTGTTGCCTTTCGGCAACGGCGCGGAGCGCATGCTGGGCAACCGTCGTGTCGGCGCGCAGGTCGTCGGCCTCGATTTCCTGCAACACCAGTCGGGCCACCTCGTGCGCGCCGCGCAGGAGGGCATCGCCTTCTCCTTCAGCCACGGCATCGCGGGCATGAAGGCCACCGGGCTCACGCCGGCCAAGATCCGCGCCGGCAACGCGAATCTTTTCATGAGCCCGATCTTCCGCGACACGCTCGCGGCCACGCTTGGCGTCAGCATCGAGCTCGTCAGCACCGACGGCGCGGCGGGCGCGGCGCGCGGCGCGGGTCTCGGCGCGGGCATCTTCGCCACGCCGGCGCAGGCTTTCGCCGGTCTCACGGTGATCGAGACCATCGATCCGAAGCCCGAGCTCGTCGCGCCCTGCCGCGAAGCCGCCGCCCGCTGGGAGGCCGCCCTCGCCAAGGCGCTGTCCTGACAACTTTTCCCAACCGAAACCCTGATTCTTTCCGCCATGTCCACCAAACTCACCGTCGGCTCCAAAGCCTACTTTCCCACCATCGGCCAGATCGCCTACGAAGGCCCCGAGAGCACCAATCCGCTCGCCTTCCGCTACTATGACGCCAAGCGCATCGTCATGGGTCGCAGCCTCGAGAGCTGGATGCGCTTCGCAGTCTCCTACTGGCATAGCTTCTGCGGCAACGGCGCCGATCCCTTCGGCGCGCCCACCCGCCCGATGCCCTGGCTCGACGCCGCCGACCCGATCCAGCGTGCGAAGGACAAGGCCGACGCCGGCTTCGAGTTCATCACCAAGCTCGGCGCGCCGTATTACTGTTTCCACGACACCGACATCGTCGACGAGTGCGGCACCACGCTCGCCGAGTTCGAGAAGCGCATGGGCGCCATCGTGCCCTACCTGAAGGAAAAGCAGGCCGCCTCGGGCGTGAAGCTCCTCTGGGGCACCGCCAATCTCTTCAGCAACCCGCGCTTCATGAACGGCGCCTCGACCAACCCCGAGTTCTCCGTGCTCGCCCGCGCCGGCGGCCAGCTCAAGGGCGCGATCGACGCCACCATCGCCCTCGGCGGCGAAGGCTACGTGTTCTGGGGCGGCCGCGAGGGCTACCTCTCCCTCCTCAACACCGACATGAAGCGCGAGCGCGAGCACTTCGCCCGTTTCCTCACCATCGCGCGCGACTACGCCCGCGCCCAGGGCTTCAAAGGCAAGTTCTTCATCGAGCCCAAGCCCTGCGAGCCCACGAAGCACCAGTATGACTTCGATTCCGCGACGGTGATCGGCTTCCTCCGCGAGTTTAACCTGCTCGGCGACTTCGCGCTCAACATCGAGGTCAACCACGCCACGCTCGCCGGCCACACCTTCCAGCACGAGCTCCAGGTCGCGGCCGACGCCGGCCTCCTCGGCAGCATCGACGCCAACCGCGGCGACGTGCAGAACGGCTGGGACACCGACCAGTTCCCGATCGACCCGCTCGAGCTCACCGAGGCGATGATGATCATTCTCCAGGCCGGCGGCTTCACTCACGGCGGCGTCAATTTCGACGCCAAGATCCGTCGCAACTCGACCGACGTGGAGGACATTTTCATCGCGCACATCACCGGCATGGACGCCTTCGCCCGCGCCGCCATCGCCGCGGAGAAAATCCTCACCAAGTCGAAGCTCCCCGCGCTCAAGAAGGCCCGCTACGCCTCCTTCGACTCCGGCGACGGCAAGGCCTACGAAGAGGGCAAGCTCTCGCTCGCCGACCTGCACCGCATCGCGCACGCCCAAGGCGAGCCCGCGGTCAAGAGCGGCAAGCAGGAGCTCTACGAAAACATTCTTCTTCAGAATATCTGAGACGGCTCAGCTTGCGTCATTCAGAGGTGGGTTGAGTAACACCGTTTGGCGTCGTTGATGGTTTGGAGCGTAAAGCGACTGAAGCCGCCGGAAGTGCAGACGACCAAACGGTTGGGGTAAAAGCGTAACGGGGGCGCTGCCGCATGCGCCGCAGAGCGGCAGCGCCTACGATCCGACCGACACCGCGCTGTGTTTCCTCGGCGGAGCGTTGTGCGGGGTGGTCAGGCCGGCGAGGGTGTCGAACCAGGCGGGCGATCCTGCCTTGCCAGATGTGCGGAGGACCGATGCGGTCCCCGGCCAGTTGCCCCTGTCGTGGGTTTTAGCCGTGTGCGGCCGCGGGGGCTTTACCCCTCGGTTGCTTTTGGCCGCGTTGCATGAGCTGGGCGTCCCCCGCGTCATCATCGATTGCGTCGAAAGCATCCACTTGTCCACGGCCCGGACACCTTTGGCAGAACCCTCCAAGACGCCTCGCTATCCCTTCTTCCGCCCGACCAGAAACTCTCGGTGTGCCTTGATTTGTCCAGCGACCGACTTTAAGGAAAAATGTATACGAATTTTGATACATGCTGCGGTCGATTGACGAAACACCGTCGGATGCACCCGCCTTGGAATTAATCGATCATCACGTGCATCTATACCCGCCGGAGGTGAATCGCGATCCGGCGGGGTGGGCGGCAGCTCTCGGGGAGGGGCGTTGGGCGCAGATGTGTGTTCGCACGCGGCGCGACGGCTCCTCGGTGCAGGAATTTCCGGATGTGGAGGAATTATTGCGGGCGATGGACGCAGCGGGGGTGTCGAGGGCGGTGTTGCTTGGCTGGTATTGGGAACGGCTGGAAACTTGCGCGTGGCATAATCGGGCCATGGGGCGGTGGATCGAGCGGTGGCCCGACCGGCTCTCGGCCTACGCGACGATTCATCCGGGGGCGACGGCCTCGGCCGTTCGTTCCGAGTTACGACGAGCCCGTGACGAGGGTCTGGGGGGGATCGGCGAACTGTCCCCGCACAGCCTGGGCGTGAGCATCGAAAGCGAGGGGATGCGGGCGGCGTTGGAGCTGGCGCAGGAATGGGGCTGGCCTGTGAATCTGCATGTCACCGAGCCACGCGCGAAGCCTTATCCCGGCATGGTGCTCACGCCGGAAAGCGATTTTCGCGCGCTGGCCAAGGACTGGCCGCGAGTAAAGTTTACCTTGGCGCACTGGGCGGGCGGTTTTGATGTGCGCGACTTGCAGAATGTGTGGGTGGACACGGCGGCGGCTCCCTTGATCTACGGCGAGAAAGCTTGGGCGATGCGCGGCGTGACCGTGCGGGCGGAGCAGGTGTTGTTTGGGTCGGATTATCCCTTGCGGTTGCGTCCGTCGCAGCCGGCCGCGGAGGGCTGGCGGCAGTTTGCGGCGGAGGCGCGGCAGAACGGACTTGGCGGGGCGACTTGAGCGGACAGGGTGACGGCTTTCAAAACTTCCCACCCATGACTCCCGAACAGAAGCTTGCCGAACTTGGTCTCGAACTGCCCTCCGTGGCCGCCGCCGCGGGAAATTATCTGGCGGTGGTGCGCACCGGAAATCTGTTGTTTTGCGCGGGCACGCTCGCGGTGAAGGACGGCAAAGTCACGCACGAGGGCCAGGTGGGGAGGGAGCAAACTGTGCAGACGGCCTACGAGTCCGCGCGTGTCGCGGCGCTGAACTCGCTCGCGAAC
>CBIHRE010000206.1:0-8226 GCA_966212385.1 uncultured Akkermansia sp.
GGCAAGCAGGGCGTCGACATGCGTCGGCGTGGCCGTGCCCTCGCGAACTTTACGGTGCGCGGCGGCGATGAGTTCGGCCCGTCCGTGCAGGGAGCAAACAATCACGTCCACGGTGGCGGCGTGGGAGCGAACGGCGTCGGATCCATGCTCGGGACGGTAGAGCTTGAGCAGGTAGGCCGTGTCGAAATAGGCGGCGATCATCGCTCGTCGCGTTCTGTGGAGACGCTGGCGGTGGAATCCTTGCCATCGGCGAAGGCGCCGGCGGCGAGGGCGGCGGCGTAGGCGGGCTGGAGCGGGCGGGTCGCCCAGTAGGAGGGGCCGGAGCGCGCAGCGGGTGCGGGCGCAGATTCCTCGGCTGCGAGGGCTTTCTCCAAGAGGATCATGGTTTCCTGGGTAAGCGAGCGGCGATGGGCGGCGGCGGTGCGCTTCAGCCGCGCATGAAGCTTCGGCGGGACTGACTTGATGACGAGCGTCGGCATGGTGAAGAAATGGAAGCGATCTGCTTCCCGGTGGCAAGGTCGTCGAGTCCGGACGCGGGTTGCGCGGAAGGTGAATCTCTCGGACCGGGCGGACCGCCCGAAGGCCGGGATGCGGAGCGGACGGAGAGACTAAACCGACTCCGTCGTTCCGCTACGGGTGGCGGACGGCCGGCGGATTGGCTCAGTGGTCGTGGGCCGGGGCGGGGGCGCTCGTGGGCGTGGCGTGGGCGACGGGTTTGACGCGGAAGAGGCGGAGGACGGTGACGAAGAAGACGGGCACCAGGAACACGCCGAGGATCGTGGCGCTGAGGGTGCCGCCGACCACGCCGGTGCCGACGGCGTTTTGACTGCCGGAGCCCGCGCCGCTGGCGATGGCGAGAGGCAACACGCCGAGGCCGAAGGCGAGCGAGGTCATGAGGATGGGGCGCAGGCGCTGGCGGGCGGCGAGCACGGCGGAGTCGATAAGCCCCATGCCGCGGTCGTAGTTCTCCTTCGCGAACTCGACGATGAGGATGGCGTTTTTCGCGGAGAGGCCGGCGATGGTGAGCAGACCCACTTGGAAATACACGTCGTTGGGCAGGCCGCGCAGCCAAGCGGCGAGCAGGGTGCCGACGACGCCGAGGGGCACGACGAGGAGGACGGCGGTGGGGATGCTCCAGCTTTCGTAGAGCGCGGCGAGGCAGAGGAAGACGATGAGGAACGAGATGGCGTAGAGCGCGGGTCCCTGCGAGCCGGAGAGGCGCTCCTCGTAGGAGAGTCCGCTCCAGGCGATGCCGATGCCGGCGGGGAGTTGTTTGGCGAGGTCGGCGATGATGTTCATCGCCTCGCCGGTGCTGTGGCCGGCGGCGGGCTCGCCGAGGATGGCGACGGAGGGCACGCCGTTGAAGCGTTCGAGCTTGGGCGAGCCGAGCGTCCAGCGCGCGGTGGCGAAGGCGGAGAAGGGCACCATGCGGCCCTGGGCGTTGCGCACATACCAGCGGTCGAGGTCTTCGGGCTGCATGCGGAAGGGGGCGTCGGCCTGGAGGTAGACCTTTTTGACGCGGCCCTTGTCGATGAAGTCGTTGACGTAGGAGGAGCCCCAGGCGGTGGAGAGGGTGCGGTTGATGTCGGCGAGGGAGAGGCCGAGGGCGCCGGCTTTTTCCTGGTCGATCTCAAGGCGGTATTGCGGGGTGTCGTCGAGGCCGTTGGCGCGGACGTTGGTCAGTCCGGGATTCTGGCGGGCGAGGCCGAGGAGCTGGTTGCGCGCGGCCATGAGCGCGTCGTGGCCGAGGCCGGCGTTGTCGGTGAGGCGGAAGTCGAAGCCGGTGGCGCTGCCGAGCTCGAAGACGGCGGGCGGGACGAAGGAGACGGCGACGGCGCCTTTGATCTTGGAGAACTTGGCCATGGCGCGCTTCTGGATGGCGTCGACCTTTTGCTCGGGGCGGTGGCGCTCTTCCCAGTCCTTGAGGCGGATGAAGCTGAAGACCTGGTTCTGGCCGGCGCCGCTGTAACTGAAGCCGGTGACGCCGAACATGCCTTCGACGGATTCCTTTTCGTCCTCGAGGAAGTGTTTCTCGATCTGCTGGAGGACGGCGAAGGATTGCTCGGCGGTGGAGCCGGGCGGGAGCTGCGCCTGCGCGTAGAGGATGCCTTGGTCCTCGGCGGGGAGGAAGCCGGTGGGGATGCGGAGGAAGAGCGCGACGAGCACGCCGACAATGAGGGCGTAGGCGAGGAGGGAGCGTTTGCCGCGCTTGATTAGGCCTCCGACGCCGGAGGCGTAGCGGTCGGCGTTGCGATCAAAGACGCGATTGAACCAGCCGAAGAAGCCGCGGTCGGAGGCGTGATGGCCCTTGGCGATGGGTTTGAGGATGGTGGCGCAGAGGGCGGGCGTGAGGACGAGGGCGACGAGGACGGAGAGCGCCATCGCGGTGACGATGGTGATGGAGAACTGGCGGTAGATGACGCCGGTGGAGCCGCCGAAGAAGGCCATGGGCACGAAGACGGCGGACAACACGAGCGCGATGCCGACGAGGGCGCCGGTGATCTGGTCCATCGACTTTCGCGTGGCCTCCTTGGGCGACAGGCCTTCCTCGCTCATGACGCGCTCGACGTTTTCGACGACGACGATGGCGTCGTCGACGAGGAGTCCGATGGCGAGAACGACGCCGAAGAGCGTGAGGGTGTTGATGGAGTAGCCGGCGGCGGCGAGGACGGCGAAGGTGCCGAGGAGCACGACGGGGACGGCGATGGTGGGGATGAGCGTGGCGCGGAAATTCTGGAGGAAGAGATACATCACCAGAAACACGAGGACGACGGCCTCGACGAGGGTCTTGACGACCTCCTCGATGGAGAGGCGGACGAAGGGCGTGGTGTCGAGCGGGTAGACGATGCGGATGCCGGGCGGGAAGAAGGGGCGGAGCTCCTCGACCTTGGCGCGGATGGCGTCGACGGTTTCGAGGGCGTTGGCGCCGGTGGCGGGGCGGATGGCCATGCCGGTGGCGGGTTTGCCGCTGAAGCGGGAGTTGTTGGTGTAGCTCTCGCTGCCGAGCTCGACGCGGGCGACGTCGCGGAGGAGGACGCGCGAGCCGTCGGGGTTCACGCGGAGGAGGATTTTCTCGAACTGCTCGGGCGTCTGGAGGCGCGTCTGGGCGACGATGGTGGCGTTGAGGAGCTGGCCGGGGACGGCGGGGAGGCCGCCGAGCTGGCCGGCGGAGACCTGCGCGTTTTGCGCCTGGATGGCGGCGGAGACCTCGGCGGTGGTGAGGCGGAAGTCGTTGAGCTTATCGGGATCGAGCCAGATGCGCATCGCGTATTGCGTTCCGAATACCTGGAGATCGCCGACGCCGGGGACGCGGCTGATGGGGTCCTGGAGCGTGCTGACGATGAAGTCGCCGAGGTCGGCGACCTTGAGCGAGGGATCGTCGCCGACGACGCCGATAACGAGGAGGAAGTTGCGGACGGATTTCGTCACGCGGAGACCGAGCTGCTGCACCTCCTGCGGGAGGAGCGGGGTGGCGAGGGCGAGCTTGTTCTGCACCTGCACCTGGGCGATGTCGGAGTTGGTGCCGGCCTCGAAGGTGAGGGTGATGGTGACGTTGCCGGCGGCGTCGCTCGAGGACTCCATGTAGCGGAGGTTGTCGAGGCCGTTCATGCGCTGCTCGATGACCTGCGTGACGGTGTCTTCGAGGGTCTTGGCCGAGGCGCCGGGGTAGCTGGCGGCGATGGTGATGGCGGGGGGCGCGATGCGCGGATACTGCGCGATGGGCAGCGTGGTGATGGCGAGCGCGCCGGCCACCATGATGATGATGGCGACAACCCAGGCGAAGATCGGACGGTCGATGAAAAAACGGGACATGAGAGCGTGGAGCGGGGAGCGAGGAGTCGGAAGACCGAGCCGAGGGCGGAAGACGGAGAGCCGGAGCGCCGGAGGTCGGAAGGCGGAAGGCGGAGCCGAGGGACGGCGGCGCTTACTTGGCGGCGGGCGTGGAGGACGCGGGCGAGGCGGGCTTGGCGGGGGCGGGCTTCACGACGGTGCCGGGGCGGACGCGTTGCAGGTTGTCGACGATGACTCGGTCGCCGGGGGCGAGGCCTTCGCTCACGAGCCACTGGTTGCCGACCGAGCGCTGGGTCTGCACGACGCGTTGCTCGACCTTGTCCCCGGCGCCGACGACGAGGGCGACGGCGTCGCCCTGGGCGTTGCGGGTGACGGCGAATTGCGGGACGAGGATCGCGTCGGGGGCGCTGCCCTCGGCGAGGCGGGCACGGACAAACATGCCGGGCAGAAGCTCGCCTTTGGGATTCGGGAAAATGGCGCGCAGGGTGATGGAGCTGGTCGAAGGATCGACGGTGACGTCGGAAAACTGGAGCGTGCCCTCGGTGGCGTAGGTGCCGTCGTCAAGGAGGAGTTGCACGCGGGCCTCGCCGGAATCGGTGCGCTGGAGCTTGCCCTCGGCGAGGGCGCGGCGGAGGCGGAGGACCTCTGTGCTGGACTGGGCGAGGTCGACGTAGAGCGGGTCGAGCTGCTGAACCGTCGCGAGGAGGGTGGCGGCGCCGGCCTGGACGTAGGCGCCTTCGGTGACCTGGGAGCGGCCGATGCGGCCGGAAACGGGCGAGGTGACGGCGGTGTAGCCGAGGTTGATCTCGGCGGTCTGCACGGCGGCCTTGGCGGCGGCGATGTCGGCCTCGGCGGCCTGGAGCGCGGCGAGGGCGTTGTCATAGTCCTGCTGGCTGACGGCCTTGGCATCGAGGAGCTGTTTGTTGCGCTGTTCGGCGAGGCGGGCGGTGGTGGCGCCGGCCTCGGAGCGGGCGAGGGCGGCGCGGGCGCTGTCGAGCGCGGCCTGATAGGGGGCGGCGTCGATCTGGTAGAGCGGCTGGCCCTCGCGGACGTCGGCGCCTTCGTTGAAGAGGCGTTTTTGCACGATGCCGCTCACGCGGGCGCGGACCTCGGCGACGCGGAAGGCGAAGGTGCGACCGGGACGCTCGCGGGTGAGAGTGACCGGCTGCGTGGCAATGGTGAGCACGCCGACCTCGACGGGAGCGGGCGCGGCGGGCGGAGGCGTTTTTTTGGCGCAGCCTGCGGCGAAAAAAAGAGTGGTGACGAGAAGAGCGAGAACGGCTTTGGCGGACATGAAATCGGTCGATGATGAAGAGCGCTTATCGGGAAGCCGATGATCGTAGCCGGAAATGGCCAAAAGGAAAAATCAGACCCAAATAATCTCTTCTTTCTCGTGTTATCAGGGCGGCGGCTTGGGCGGGGCCCATCTCAGGGCGAGACGAGAAAAGGGAGTGGAAGCAAAAAGAGCCCGCGCCGGTTAGGGCACGGGCTATCAAAAAGAAACAGAAGGAAAAAAGAGGTGCGTCGCGGCTTAACGACGCCATTCGGAAACGGCGTGCGCCATTTCCCGGCAGGCCTCGGCGCAGGCGCGGCAAGCTTCGGCGCATTCCTCGCAATGGTCGAATCCATGCTTGGCGCACTCGGTGCCGCAGGCATCGCAGATTTCGGCGCAGAGCGCGCAGATCTGGGCGGAGAACTCGGAGCCGCGCGCCATCTCGCGCGTGGCGAGGGCGCAGACGTCGGCGCAACTGCGATCAAGTTCGATGCAATGGGTCATCATGTGGACGTCGGCCTCGCCGAGGCAGGCGGTGGCGCAGCGCTCGCAGGCGTCAGCGCATCGATGGCAGGCTTGAATGCAGTCGTGGAAGGGAAGGTGGTGCATGGCGGGGCGCGTGGTGGGTTGAGCGCTCCGGCGAGAACCGATCAGACGGGCGCCGCGGTTCGCCGGGGCGACGAAGTGCAATTTTTTCAGCTCGGCTCTTTTTAACCTGAGGCGCGGCGACCTGCCATCGGGGACGCCGTTTATCACGTGCTGGGGCCTTCACGCAGGCGCGACCGAGGTTGGACGCGTAGATGCGACTCCCGAAAAAAATGAACGCCGCATGCGAGAATGCGGCGTTTTGCGCATGCCGTCGGGATCGCCGTCGGCGCGAATGGGGAAATGGCTCGCTCTGGCGAGGGCGCGGCGGCGCGGTCTTACTTCTTCTCCTTGTAGATCGTATCGACGGCGAGGCCGGCGGCGAGGAGGAGCGTGCTCATGGTCGGATCCTTCGCGCCGTGGATCGAGATCATGTAGTTGTCGGCGGTGGTGAAGAGCTCCTTGCCCAGGCCGGCCCACTGCTTGGTGACGACGCCCAGCTCGGTGTCCCCGCTAAGGAACTTGAAGTTCCATCCCTTCCAGTCGCCTTTCACGAGGGCGATTTCGACGTTGTCGGCGGTGAAGACGCGGAAAGCGCCGCCGATCGTGAAGAGCTTGGCCTGAAAATAGCCAAGCGGGGCGCCGGCGGCGTCGAAGACGTGAACCTTGGGACGGAAGAAGGCGACGCCGCGTTTGATGGAGAAGAGGAGGCGGCGGTTTTGCGCGTCCGGCGTTTCGTAGACGCCGAATTTCGTCGGCATGAGCTTCTTGTCGATGAGAAGGCGGAAGAACTTAACCCAGCCGCTGATCTCCTCCGCGGCCTCGCCGATCTTCACCTTGGTCTGCGGGTCGAGGATGTCGTATTTCCCCGAAAGTTTCATGAAGTCCACGTGTTCGCGGACGAAGTATTGGGTGCGGTCGAGCATGGATGCGATTGGAGTCGAGGGTGGGCGGCGAGGTTGGCGTGGCGGCGGGAGAACAAGGGCAACCGGATTGCGGGACAAGCGCAGGTTTTTGCATCGGAGCGGCTTGAGGTCGGGGAACAAAAAGGCCGTGGCGCGGGCCACGGCCTTTGAGCGGCGCTGAGGGAGCGTGGTCTCAGCCGACTTCCTCGACGACGGCCTCGGTGGTCTGGCCAGCGATGGTGAGGCGGTAGCGCGTGCCGGGGCCGGCGACCTTCGCGGGCGCGGCGGCGGTCGGAGCCGGGGCGGCGGCGGGCTTGGGCGCGACCTCGACCGGGGCGGGCGGCGTGGCGGGCTTGGGGGCGTGAAGCTTGGCGAACTCCTGAGGGAACATCGCGTGCAACACGCAGGCCTCGTCGTCGGTGGGAAGGTTTTTCGCGGCGAGTTCCTCGCGGAGCTTGGACATGCGCGGGGCGAGCGCGTCGGCGGGGCGGCCCTCGATCGGGGTCTGGCCGGTGCGGTCCTTGATGAGCTTGAGTAGTTCCGGATCCACTACGCCGGGCGGGCGGCCGTATTTGTTGAGGGCGATGTCGGCGGCGGCGGGGGCGATGGTCTTCCAGCGGCCGAATTTCACGTTCATCATGGCCTGGGTGCCGACGATCTGCGAGGTGGGCGTGACGAGCGGAATCCATCCGAGGGCCTGGCGCACGCGCGGGATCTCGGCCATGACCTCGGCGAACTTGTCGGTCATGTTCTGCTCCTTCAGCTGGTTTCTGAAGTTGGAGAGCATGCCGCCGGGGACCTGGTAGCAGAGGGTGTCGGAGTCGACGCGCTCGTTGTCGGGCGAGGTGAACTTGGAGAGCTGCTTGTAGACGTCGGTGAAGTATTCGCGGAGCTGCTGGAGCTTGTTGGTGTCGAACTTCGGGCAGCGGGGATGCCCCTCGAGGAGGGCGATCATGCGCACGGTGTCGGGCTGCGAGGTGCCGTTGGCGAAGGGGGCGATGGAGGTCTCGACGATGTCGACGCCGGCGTCGATGGCGGCGAGGTAGGCGGCGGCGCCGAGGCCGGCGGTGTCGTGGGTGTGGAGGGTGACGGGGAGGCCGACCTTTTCCTTGAGCTGTTTCACCATCTCGTAGGCGATGCGCGGGGCGATGACGCCGGACATGTCCTTGATGCCGATGCTGTCGCAGCCGAGGTCGCGGAGCTCGGCGCCCATCTTGACGAAGGCCTCGATGGTGTGGACGGGGCTGGTGGTGTAGCAGATCTCGCCGCGGGCGTGTTTGCCGCAGGCTTTTACGGTCTTGATCGCGGTGATGAGGTTGCGGGTGTCGTTGAGGGCGTCGAAGACCCGGAAAATGTCCTGGCCGGCCGCGGCGTCGGCACGGACGAAGGCCTCGACGACGTCGTCGGGGAAGGAGGTATACTGGACGATGTTCTGGCCGCGAAGCAGCATGAGCTGCGGGGTCTTGGGCGCGGCTTTTTTGAGGGCGCGGAGGCGGTCGAAAGGGTTTTCGCCGAGGAAGCGCAGACAGGAATCGATGGTGGCGCCGCCCCAGGAATCGAGAAGCTGCGCGAGGCGGAGGGCGCGACCCTCGCGCGCGGCGACGTCGCGTTCGGCGCGGATCGCCGCTTCATGCGCGAGAAACTCATCGGCGGTGGCGGCTTCCTCTTCGT
>CBIHRE010000207.1:0-8219 GCA_966212385.1 uncultured Akkermansia sp.
CATCCCGGGCTCAAACCAGCGCGTTGAGGTCAACGCGCTCCACCCCGACGCGGTTTACCCGTCGGGAGCTACCCTTCAGCCGCGCGAGCGATCCTCCGCCGGCGGAATGTGCCAGCCTTGGTCCGCCGGCGGCGCCGCCCGGTCGGCCTCGAACATCTTTTAGAAGGCCTCGATTCCCATTCGTGCCTCGGAAAAATAACGCTCGTCGTCCTCCCAGTGCTCCGCGAGCGAGCGCACCGCCGCCTCGTCGTGGCGCTTGAAGGCCCGCCCCGCGCGGTGCGCCTGGTGGGCGCGAAAACCGAGCAGCCGCAGCGTGTCCTCGCCCATGTCGACCGCGCTGCCGAGCATCTCGCGGTAGAAGTGGCGCACGCCCCGTTTTTGGAGCTCGTAGGCGTGCACGCGCCCTTCGGCGCGCACGAGAAGTTGGAGGCGGGGAAAATGCTTTTGCAGGGTGTCGACCAACTCCAGCGACTTCGCGGGTTGGTCGATCGCGACTACAAACACGCGCGCATGCGCCGCGCCCGCCGCGTGCAGCAGGTCGAGCCGGGTGGCGTCGCCGTAAAAGACTTTGATGCCCAGCTTGCGGATCAACTCGATGTGGTCCGGGTCGAGATCGAGAACCGTCGCGCCGATGCCGTGCGCATGCAGCATGCGCCCGACGACGTGGCCGATGCGACCGAAGCCGGCGATGATCACCGGGTTGTCTTTGACCGCATCCGGATCGATGGCGTCCGGCTCGCGCGCGGGACGGTTCGACGCGTGACGCAGACGTGTCACCAGTCTGTCGTGCATGAGAAAGAGCAGGGGCGTGAGCGCCATCGAGAGCGCCACCGTCGCCGCGAGCAAGGCGGCCTGCTCCGAGCTCAGGAGTCCTTGACCGCGGGAGAGCGTCACCAGCACGAAGGCGAACTCGTCGCCGACGACAAGCGCCAGCGCCAGCAGCAGCGTCTGTTCGGCCCCGAGACGGAAGACCCGCCCCAAGCCGAACAAAACGCCCGATTTGACCAAAGCCATCGCGAGCAGCAGGACGCCGACCGTCGCCGGCTCGCGGGCGATGAGCGCGAAATCGAGGCCCGCTCCGACGGTGATGAAGAACAGGCCGAGGAGCAGTCCCTTGAACGGCTCGATGTCGGCGACCAATTCGTGGCGGTATTCGCTGTCCGCGAGGAGGACCCCGCCGATGAAGGTGCCGAGCGCCGCGGAGAGGCCGACCCACTCCGTCAGGGCGGCGATGCCTACCACAACGAGCAGCGCGGCCACCGTGAACAGCTCGCGCAGTCCGGTGCGGGCGATCACGCGAAAAAGAGGGCCGATGATGAAGCGACCCGCGCCCAGGATCAGTCCGAGCGCGATCGCGTAGCGCAGGGCCATCTGCCAGCCGGGGATCGCCTCCGCGCCGGCATGCGCGCCTTGGGCGCCCGCGGCGGTCGCGGCATCCCTGGCCCCTCCGCCGAGCAGCGGCCAGAGCGCGAGCATCGGAATGATCGAGATCGCCTGAAACAACAGCACGGAGAAGGTGGCCTGGCCGCCGGGCGTCGCCATCAGGCTCTTTTCCTGGAGCGTCTGGACGATGATGGCGGTCGAGGAGAGCGCGAGGGTGAGCGCGCCGGCGAGGGCGACCTGCCAGGACAGCCCCGCGCCGAGGCCGAGGCCGGCGAGCCGGCCGCTCGTCCCGAGCCCTTGCAGGCCGCCCAGCCCGAGGAGCCGCGCGCGCATGGCCCAGAGGTCGGAGAGCTTCAGCTCGAGGCCGACGAGAAACAGCAGCATCACCACGCCGAATTCGGCGAAATGGCCCGCGGCCGCCGCGTCGCCCGCGATGTTGAGGACGGAGGGGCCGATGAGCGCGCCCGCGATGAGGTAGCCCAGCACGGAGCCGAGCCCGAGGCGTTTGGCGAGGGGAACGGCGAGCGCGGCGGCGGCGAGATAGACAAAGGCTTGGACGAGCATGGCGGGCGCAGGTCAGGGCTTGAGCAGGCCACGGAGCCAGCCGGCGTAGCGCTTCGCCTCGGCGGCGAGAGCCTCCTCGGCGAGCCGTGGCGCGGCATGGACGACAAAGGGCTCCGCGTAGGTCATGCCGCACAGGCGGGCGGTCTGGTCGTAGGGGGCCAGCAGTTCGGTCATGGTGTAGCGGTTGTAACCCTCTTCCGCATACGCGTCTCCCGGGCCGCCCGTCGTGACGGCGGAAGCCATGGTTTTCCCGCGAAGACGATCGCCGCCCGGGCCGTAGGCGAAGCCCAGCTCGAGCACGAGGTCCTGCCATTCTTTCATGAGCGCGGGGGCGGAATACCAGTAGAAGGGGTGCTGGAACACCACGATGTCGTGCTCGACCAGCAGCGTCTGCTCGCGCGGCGCGTCGATGTGAAAGTCCGGATACAGCTCGTAGAGATCGTTGATCGTGACGCCTTCGACCTCGCGCGCCGCCGCGAGGAGGGCGCGGTTGGCCCGTGATCGTTGCAGCGCGGGATGGGCGAATTGGAGAAGCAATCGCATGGGACTCGTGACGCGATTGTCGGCCGCCGCGAAAGCGACGGGCGAGCGAGAAGATGAGGTGCGCCCGCCGGGGCGCGTCTATCAGCCGCGGGTCCAGAGCAGCGCCGACCTGTGTGTGTCGGAACCCGGGGCGGCGAGGGCGGCCAGCAGGGAAAAATGACACTCCTGGGGAACGTCGAGCAGGCGATGGCGGACGCCTGCGCGCGAGAGTCGTTCGCCAAATATCTCGGCCATCTCGTGGATCAGGTCGGATTCCCTCGCTCCCGTCATCAGGAGGGCGGGCGGCAGGCCCGGACGCGCCATCCGCATCGGATTGAAGTCGGCGTAGTCCTCCGCGGTGAAGCGGACCCGCTCTTGAAAGTTGGTCAGGGCGAAGGGCTCGATGTCGTAAAAGCCGCTCACGCCGATCCAGCGCCGCAGGCCGCGAAAACCGGACGCGGGTGCCAGCGTGTCCCAATGCGCGCAGGCCGTGGCAGCGATCAGTTGTCCGGCGGCCGAGTGGCCGAGGCCGGTGAAACGGGAGGAATCGATCCCCAACTCGCCCGCGCGCGAGTGCAGATGCAGGACGGCGCGCCGGCAGTCGTCCACGATGGCCGACAAGGGCGCCTCCGGGGCGGGCCGATATCCAGGGCAGGCCACGTGCACGCCCGCCGAGGTGAACGCGGACACGAGCGCGTGCATCATCCAGCGATCAAAAAGAAACCATACCCCGCCGTGGATCGCGATGAGCGTGGGGGCCTCGAGGCCCGCTCCCGGCGCGGGGAAAAAGTCGATCCGCTGGCGCGGATGCGTCCCGTAGGCCAGTTCGCAACGCGGGGCTCGGGAAGCGAGCAGGTCCGCGCTGCGGTCCCGGAATTCGCGCTCCCAGCGAGCGGTTCTCTCCGGCGTGATCCGGTTGGCGTAGCCGCGGTCGTATTCCTCGGGCGTGCGACAGGAGGCGTAGTGAACCATGACAAGCCGCTGAGCAGGGAGAATGCCGCGCATGGACGAGATCGGCGTCCGTGATTATCTCGCTGTGGCTTGGGTGCTTGCGGCCGGACGGTCGGCGCGGGGAAGCACGGCGGTAAAAACGCGTTGCGCGAACGGACGGCAAGGCGAGTCTCGCGCTTCCTCGTCGCCATCTTTTCCCGCGCCATGCCCAAAGTCCGCATCCTGCCCGACCGGGTCGCCAACCAGATCGCCGCCGGCGAGGTGGTCGAGCGCCCGGCCGCGGTGATCAAGGAGCTGGTCGAGAACGCCCTCGACGCCGGCGCCACGCGGATCGAGGTGGAGTTTTCCCACGGCGGTCGCGCCTTGATGCGCGTCGAGGACAACGGTCACGGCATGGCGCGCGAGGACGCGCTGCTCGCGCTGGAGCGCCACGCGACGAGCAAGATCGCCGAGGCGGGGGACCTCGACCGCTTGATCAGCTTCGGGTTTCGCGGCGAGGCCTTGCCCTCGATCGCGAGCGTGTCGCGCTTCTGCCTGCAAACCGCCGAGGCGGGCGGGCCGGGCACGGAAATTTTGGTCAACGGCGGGCGCATCGTGCACGTGAAGGACTGCGGCCGGCCGCAGGGCACGCGCATCGAGGTCACGCAGTTGTTCAACTCCGTCCCCGCGCGGCGCAAATTCCTCAAGAGCGACGCGACCGAGGCCGCGCACATCGTGGCAGTGGTGCGCCTGCACGCCCTCGCGGCGCCGCACTGCGCCTTCACGCTGATCGAGGACGGGCGTGTGATTTTTCGCTCTCCGACCTGCCCGGCCCTGTCGGATCGGGTGGGGGAGATATTCGGGCGTCAGCTCGCCGATTCGCTGCTCGCCATCGATGTCGCCGAAAGCGGCCTCCGCCTGCACGGGCTGATCGCCAAGCCCGGCTCGGGAGGCCGCTCTACGCGCCACGAGACGATCACCTTTGTGAACAGACGCCCGGTCGACAGCCGCACGCTGGCCTACGGGTTGATCGAGAGCTACCACGAGGTGCTGCCGAAGGGGCGTTATCCGGCCGCTTTCGTTTTCCTCGAGCTCGATCCCGCGGCGGTGGACGTGAACGTCCACCCGACGAAGCGCGAGGTGCGCTTCCGCTCCGAGGCGCAGGTGCGTTCGTTCGTGATTCGCACCGTGCTTGCCACGCTCCGTTCCGTCGCTCCGCCCGTGGCAGCGATGGGCGTGGTTGAGCTGGTTTCGCCCGCGGCGCCCTCCGCGCCCGTGTCCGTGCCGGCGTTTCCGTCCGCGCCCTCGACGCCGGTCGCGAGGCCTCCGGCGACGCCCCCGGTGGCGGCGAAAGCGGCGCCCTCTTCGGTGTCTTGGACCGGCCCGCCGGTGGCGCGTCCGCCGGCTTCGGCTCCGGCCGCAGCTCCGGTCGTTTCGCCGGTCTCCCCCTCGACGATGATGGCGAAGCCGGCGCCGTCGACCGGCGCGTGGCGTTTCATCGGGCTCGCGCACACGACCTACGCCCTGTTCGAGACGCCGGCGGGTTTGCTGATGCTAGATCGCCGCGCGGCGCAGGAGCGCATCGTGTTCGAGGAACTCGCGAGCCAGTTCTCGGCCGGCGCGGTGACGGTGCAGCGTCTCCTGCTGCCGGTGGTGCTGGAACTCGATCCGGTGGGCGCCGCGCTGTTGCGCGACCGGTTGAAGTTTCTGGCGAAGCACGGCTTCGAGGTGGCCGAGTTCGGCCGCGCGACCTTCCGGCTCGAAGGCGTGCCGGCGGTGCTCGATCCGGCCGATGGCGAGGCCTGTCTGCGCGATTTGCTCGACGCGTTTCGCGACGGACGCTCGTCGGAACGCGATCCGGAGGTGGCGCGTGAACAACTCGCGCGGCTCGCCGCGGCGCGCGCGGTGCGCCTGTCCTCGCACGCCGATGCGGCGGAGATGCGCGCGCTCGTCGCCAAGCTTTTCGCCTGTCGCGCCCCTCACACCAGCCCGGGCGGTCGTCCCACGCAGGTGGAGTGGAGCCAGGGCGAGATCGCGCGTCGTTTCGGCCGCGGGTGAGCGACTCCGCCTCTCAGCGTTCGTCGAAGCTCACGATCTTCGGGGACTTGCCGGCGGGGCATTCGACCAAGGCGCGGAATTTTTTCGTGCGGGCGGAGAAGCTGCCCCAGCCGACGGAATCGTAGACCTTGTAACCCGCGACACCACGAACCTCCCAGCGATCCGTCCAGCCGCTCACGGGCTCGGGATCCTCGAGTTTGGTGGTAAGATCGAAGACCAGCGTGGCGCCGGATCCGGTGCGCTTTTCATTTTCGAAGTATTGCCGCGCCTGAAGTTTCACCTCGGTCGTGATCGCGCGGAGGTTTCGCTCGGCTTGAAGGTCGTCGTTCGCGGACGCGCGGGGCGCGGAGGCCTTTCGATTGGCTGCGGTCCTGGCTTGTTTGGCCGCCTTCTCCTCCACCTTGGCCTGGGCCTTGGCCGAGGCCACGCGTTCCTCCGATTGTTTGCGCGCCTCTCGCCCCGCCGCCTCCGCGTCGAAAGGGAAAACGGCGACGAGCTCCGGCGGCAGCAGGCGCCGGTCGACTTTGGTGATGCCCTGCGTGTGGAGAAACGTGATCGAGATCGCGTCGGCGCCCTTGGCGCGGGCTTGTTCGAGGACACGACCGTCGGACAGCTCGATGCGGGGCCAGACTGTTTTCGGAAGAGTCGGCGGCAGGGGCGGCGGCGCGGGTGATTCCGACGCGGCGGGCGAGGACTTCGAATCGGGCTCCGAAGCGAGCGCGCCGCAGGCGAAAAGAGTGGTGAGGGCGAGAAAGATCGCGGGCTTCATCGCGAGGGCGGGCCGGGTGCTCAGATGAGCCCGAGCTTCATTTTGCCCTCTTCGCTGATCATCGACTGGTTCCAGACCGGCTCCCAAACGATGCGCACGTCGGCCTCGCTGAGGCCGGGGACGAGGAGTAGTTTGCCCTTGGCATCCTCGGCGATGGCGGGGCCCATGCCGCAACCGGGCGCGGTGAGGGTCATGGCGACGTCGGCCTTGTAGCCGGTGTCGGACTTGGTGACGTCGAGCGAATAAACAAGGCCGAGGTCGACGATGTTCACCGGGATTTCGGGGTCATAAACCTTGCGAAGCTGGTCCCAGAGCGCCTCGGGATCGGGCGCGCCGTCGGCGAGCGTCGCCGCCTGCACGGACTGGTCGGAAACCTGTTCGCCGATGGCGTCGGCGTCCTTGCCGTCGATGCGGTAGAGCCCCGCGTCGCCCTGCACGGTGTAGGTGCCGCCAAGCACCTGGTGGATGAACACCTTCGCGCCGGCGAAGAGGGTGTGTTTGTCGCCCGAGGGAATCTGGGTGACGACGACGTCGCGGGACAGGATGCGGTCTTTGGAGGCGGACATGGGAGGGAGCTTAGGCAGCAAAACCGGCGCAAAGGGAGCCGAATTTGCGGCGCGGGCAAGCCGCCGGCGCGAACGCCTGCTTTGCCGCGCTCAAGGCTTGGTTTCCGCGTGGGAAATGGGCGCGCGGCCAGCGCCCCGGCCGTTTAGGGAGCGGTGGTTTCGGTCTGGAGGGACACACGTAGGCGGAGGAAGCGGCGAGCCGATGCGTCCAGGGCCGCGGGGTCGTGCAAGGTGACGACCGAGGTGGCGCCGGAATCCACCGTCGTTTCCGCAGCTCCGACGACGGGCGACCCGACGGCGAGATCGGGGGACGCTTCGAGCGTGTAGCCGATGTCGCCGGTGACCAGCGAACGAGTGAAGGTCAAGGTCAGGTGTGGCTGGGCGGCAACCGTCTCCTGGCCTAGGGCGGGGAAGTGGCCGAGGTCGGGCGCGAGGGGCGAAGTGGCGAAGGCGTAGGCCAGCAGGTTGGCGACGCCATCGGGCGTGGCGGCGGGGCCGCTGATCGCGGGGTTGGCGGCGTCCGACTCGGTGAAGATCTGGTCTCTCCAATCCGCGTAGGTGAGCCGCGTGACCGTGAGGGTGCCGGCGGCGACGGTGAACGTGTAGCGGGCGGCGGCGAGCGTGCCGGCGGAGACGGTGAGCGAGTAGTCGCCGGGCAGGCTCGCCAAGGTGGCGGAGGTGGCGAAGGACGGCTGGCCGGTGATCACGGACTCGGTGTCGCCGAGGAGGAATCCGGTGATGGTGGCGGAGAACTCGGGGTTGGCGGCGCCGTAGGGAAGGCTCGCGGCGTCGGCGCTCACGAGCAGCGTGGCGGGGGCGATGGTGAGCGCGAGCGTGGCCTGGCCGGTGCCGCCGGCGTTGGTGGCGCCGAGCGTGACGTCGAAGCTGCCGGTCGTGGTCGGCGTGCCGGTGATCTGGCCGTTGGCGGTGTTCAGGCTGAGCCCGGCCGGCAGTCCGGTGGCGGAGTAGCCGGAGGGCGAGCCGCTGGCGGTGATCGTGTAGCCGGCGAAGGCGTGGCCGTAGGTGCCGCTCGCGGAGAGCGTGCCGGAGATGACGGGCGCGGCGACGGTGTTGACGGTGAGCGTGACGGCGTCGCTGGTGGCGGTGCCCGTCACGTTGGTCGCGGTGAGGCGGTAGGCTCCGGCGTCGGCGGCTTGCACGGCGGTCAACGTGAGCGTGGAGGTGGCGGCGGAGGGAATCGCGGCGGTGTCGAGGGGGACGTTGTTCTTGGTCCAGCGATAGACGATGTTCGCGCCGCTCGCGGAGGCGCTGAGGGTGACGTTGGCGCCGGCGTTGGCGGTGACGCTGGTCGGACTCGGCTGGGTGCTGATGGTCGGCGCGAGCGGGAAGTAATCCACGGTGAGCTGCTTCACGGTGACGGCGGAGGCAAAGGCCGTCTGCGGGATGCGGAACGCGAGATAGTCGAA
>CBIHRE010000208.1:0-8183 GCA_966212385.1 uncultured Akkermansia sp.
TCTCCGAGGTATTGCAGGACGCCACCCTCGCCCTGCTTCGCCAGGGCAAACTCAAGTTCGCCAGCGGCTGTTCCCTCACCCTCAGCCCTCCCGCTCTCAAGGCACTCTATTCCGAGCTTCACTCCCTCCGCGGCCGCATCGTCCTTCGCCCGCAGGAAATCAGCAACAACCCCGAGATAGTCCGCCGCCTCGGTATCATTTCGGTGAATACAGCCATCGAGGCCGATCTCCAGGGCAACATCAACAGCACGCACCTCTTCGGAAAGACGATGATGAACGGCATCGGCGGCTCGGGCGATTTCACCCGCAACGCCCACCTCTCGATCTTCACCTGCCCCTCCCTCCAGAAGGGCGGCAAGATCAGCACGCTCGTTCCGCTCGTCACCCACGCCGACCACAGCGAGCACTCGGTGCAGGTCCTCGTCACCGAGCACGGCGTCGCCGACCTGCGCCGCCTCGATCCGCGCCAGCGCGCCGAAGTCATCATCGAGAAGTGCGCCCACCCGGATTTCCGGGGCGAACTCCACCGCTACCTCGCTCTCGCGAAGGATGGTCACGAGCCTTTCGACCCCGAGCACGCCTTCGCCTTCCACCGCCAGTTCCTCAAGACGGGCGATATGCGAGGCGCTCTCTCCGCCCCGGTTGACCCCGCCAAGCGCGAGGCCACATTGGTGGGATGAACCTGATGGAGTTTCTGGAGGGACTCAGTTACCTGGTGACCGTCATCGGCTTGCCATTCGGTATCTGGGTCTACCTCCGGGACCAGCGAAAGGAGCGCAAAAACGAGGAGGAAGAGGTCTATGTCCGCCTCTCGGATCAGTATTCCGATTTCCTTCGCCTCGTTCTAAAAAACGCCGACCTCCAGCTCACCACGCGCAAGGCCCCCGCCGCGCAGCTCACCGACGAGCAGAAGGAGCGGCGCATGGTGCTCTTCGAGATCCTCGTGGCCCTCTTCGAACGAGCCTACATCCTCGTCTACGAAGACGACATGGACAAAGACGAGACCCGCCTCTGGGCCTCGTGGGAAGACTACATGCGCGAGTGGTGCCGCCGCCCGGATTTCCGCGAATCCCTGCCTTCGCTCCTTAGCGGCGAAGACCCCGATTTCGCGACCTACATCCAGCGCCTCGCTACCGAGGAGGCGGCCGCACACCGGTAGGCCGATCGCCTGCGAATGCGTTTGTCGCACGCGATAAAGCCCCTTCGTTCGCCATCGGCCGCTTTGTCTATCAGCGCCCGCGACGCAGGTGCAGCAACTCCACCTTGGCCGTGCGCTTCGCCGTTTCGTCGTAGTCGACGATCGCGCCCGAGATGCGCACATCGCCTTCGGCGACCTCGAACTTCCTCGGCATGCCGTCCAAAAAGCGCCCCAACACGGGCTTTACTTCCCGCCCCAGCACCGAGGCGTAGGGGCCCGTCATGCCGACATCGCACATGAATCCGGTTCCATTCGGTAGCACGGTCGCGTCGGCCGTGGGCACATGGGTATGCGTGCCCAAAACCGCCATGGCGCGCCCATCGAGGTGCCAGCCCAGCGCGATCTTTTCACTCGTCGCTTCCATGTGCGCCTCGACGAAAAACGCGTCCGCATCCGCCGCCAGACGGCGAAGCATCTCGTCCGCGCAGAGGAATGGACACTCCGCCTTCAGCCCCATGTAGGTGCGGCCAAGCACGGTAAACACCGCGATGCGCACACCCTTCACGGTCACGATGACGTGATCCGCGCCGGGACAGGCGCCGGGCAGATTGGCGGGCCGGCAGACCTTCGGAAAATCATCGATTTCCGACTCCCAGCCGCGTTGATCCCACACGTGGTCGCCCAGAGTTATCGCGTCGACGCCGCTTTGGATCAGTCCCTTCGCGATTCCGCCGTTGATGCCCGCCCCTGCGGCGGCGTTTTCCCCGTTGGCGATGACGGCGTCGAGCTTCAGCTCCGAGCGCAGCCGCGGCAGCCGCTCCATCAGCATTTCACGGCCGGGCCGCCCCACGATGTCGCCGACAAACAAGATTCTCAGCATCCCGCACCGTGCGCCGCTCCCCACCCTCATCCAAGATCAAACTACGCACCACGCTCTCCGCCGTCTACCTCGCGCCGCCCGCAGGATCTCGGGGCCCTCGTCTTCCCCTTTCACCGCCCCACCCCGCTTGGCCGCCCACCTCACCGCCTTCCGTCACCCATTGGGTTACGCAATGCGTGGTTTCCAAAATCGCCAGCACCGGGCGCGTCGCCAATCCCAGCGCGACACCGCCGCCTCAATCACGAGAAGCACGGCCGCCGCGGCCAGCCACCACGCGCGCAGGCTCCTCGCCTCGATATGGCGAGGCGCGTCCCATATGGTCGCCAGATCCAAACGGGCGCCACCGCCGCTGCGCGCCGCGAGTTGTTTCAATTCCTCGAGCGCGTCGCGGTCGTAGCTCCACTCCGGCGAGCCCGAGGCGGCGATCGGGCCGAAGGGCAAAGCGCTCGCTCCCACTCGCACCACGCCACGGGCGGCCTGCCCCGGGTTCAGCCGCATGGTGGCCAGGAAACGGCCGGGCTCGATCTTCTCCCACACAAGCACCCTCGAATCGCCCGTTTTGGCCGCCAGCGCCGCCATGGGCGGCGTCTGCGCCATGCGACCGGCCCAAGACTCGTCGTGCAAAAGCTCCACCCGCAGTGTTTCGCCTTGCACCTCCGTCCGCACCGCGATTCCCGCCGGCGCGTCCTCGCCCGCCAGCCAGCGGCCCAGCGTTTGCGAGAAGTCGCCGTAGTCGGGCCACATCCGCGCCCGCGTCGAGTAGTCCCCGCCCATGGGAAACGACACCGCCGCAACCCGGCCCGCACCGCGCGCCCAGGCCGCCACCAAGGGAGCCTGATATTCGTCCGTGCTGACCAGCGAGGCGGTCGCGCCTTCGCGCAAATAGCTGAGATTGTATCCGTCTACCGACGACAACCACTTGGGCGCACGCGCCGCGATCTCCGACCAGCCGGGCGTTCCGGCGGCGCCCGTCGGCTCCTTGATGAAAGCGGAGCGCGCCACGGACACCGTCTCCTGCGCGAAGATCGCCGGCAACTCGCCCGCGTCTTGGGTGAAAAAGATCCGCCCGCCGCCCTTTGCCGCCACGTCCTTGAGCAAACCGGCATCGGAATCTTTTTCCGTTCCGAGTCCGATGACGCTTACCGTGACTCCCGCTGCGCGCATTTCCGCGAGCAGCTTCACGTAGTCGCCGGGCTCCTCCGAATCGGCGGCGTCGGAAAAAAGCACCAAATGCCGCTGGCCGGTCTGCGCCCCTTGGAGCTGTTCCCAGCCCGCCTTCAATCCTTCATAGACATAGATACCGCCTCCGGTGCTCACGATGCGCCGCACCGAATCCAGCATGCGCTGCCGATTCGGGCCGACCTGCGCCAGCGCCACGATCTCATGCGGGGCGGAATCCACCGCGTGCACCGAGACCGCGTCGAAATTGCCCAAGAGCTCGATCGCGCGAGCCGTCCCGGTGTTCGCCAGATCCATCTTCGTCTGCCCTCCGCCCGCGCTCGCCGCCATGCTCCCCGAACGGTCGAGCACGATCGCCATCGCCGTCGCCAGCTTCCGGTGCTCCTTCCGCAGTTCCATCGAGACCGGCAACAAGGGGTCGACCGGAGACGAGAAGTAGCCGCCCGCGCCAAAGCTGTTCTCGCCGCCGATCATCAGCAGACCGCCGCCCTGCTCGCGCACGAAGAAGTCGAGCGCCAACAAAAACTCAGACGCCACCCGATGCGCGGGCACGTTGTTCAACACCACGAGTCGAGCGCCCGTGAGCGAAGCCGCGTTCAAAGCGCTTGGATTCGCCACCGTTTCCACCCGCAGCCCCTGTGCGCCCAGCAGCCTGGCCAAGGGATCATCCGGGTAGTTGCTGACGAGCAGCACGCGCCCGCCCCCCGCGACCTCCACCCACGATTCGGAACGATTGTTCTCCGGGTGCGCGTCCTGCGTCGGGGCGATGCGCACCTCGTAGCGCACGGCGCCCGAGCCCCCGAGCCGGTCGGTCAAACGAACGCGCGCCGCCCCGTCGTGCAGGCGGGCGACACCACTGGCGGCCGGCTTTTCCCCGCCTCGCCAGACCTCCCACGGCACCTCGCCGTCGCCCCGGCCAAGAAGCGAAAACTCCACCAAGAACGCCTCCCCCGGCAAGACGCGCGCCGGCGTTTCCACCGAATGCACGCGCACGTCCTCCCCCGTTCCCTCGCCTAGCAGGCGGTAATCCAGCGGCACTCCGCGACGCAGGACCTTTTCCGCCACCTCGCCCAAGGGCTCGGTGGAGAAACCGTCGCTCAAAACCAACAACCTCGCGGGCCGCCCGTCTCGTATCTGCCCAAGCGTGAAATCGAGCGCGGAGGCCGTGTTGGTCCGCGAGCTCCCGCCGCGAAGAACCGGGTCGCCTTGGTCGCGACGCTGGGCGTCCACCGCGTAGTCCACGTAGAAGACGCGATCGTTGCGGCCTCGCGATTTCTCGAGAATAGCCGCCACTTCCGGCGCCTGCGCCGCGGAAAATGTCGCGGCCGAATCGGAGCGGTCCACCAGCACCCAAAGATCCAATCCGCCTCCGCCGACCCGGATTTGCGGGTCGCACAGCGCCAGGAGCAACAAGGTCAGCAACCCCGCGCGCAGTGGTTCGCCGAGACGCAGCGATTTTACCCGCCACGCGAGCGCCACCAAGGCGGGAGCCAGAAAAAGCCATTCCGGCGCGGCTAGTCCGAACTTCATGCGCGTGCCCCCGATTGGAAGTGGGTGTTCATCGTTTTCACTCCCCGAGGAGAGCCGGGGATATTCACGCGCTTCGGCAACCAGCTCGCGATGAGCACGGCCGCCGCAAGCGCCAGCCACCCCGCCGCCAGCGGGTCGCCCTGCGTGTTCCGCGCCCGCGCCGCCAGCGTTTCACCCGCCGGAGGATCGCGTCGGAAAACCGAGGCGTCTCGAAAATCGCCCTGCCGAGCATCGGCGAACTGGGCCGCGCCGCGCACGAGGACGGTTTCACCCCGCTTCACCGTGAAAAAACCTGCCTCCACCGGAGCGCGCAGCACCGCGAGCTCCTCGCGGGGGACCACGCGGCGCTCTCCGCCGTCCCGCTCGATGCTCCATTCGGCGGACGGCTCCGCGCTCATGTCCGCTTCGGCGAGAAATACCTCCGAGCCGGCGTCCACATTCGCGGCGTAGGCGCCTGCCTGGGCGTCCCGCGTCGATTCCACATACCGGCGAAGCAGAAGAACCGTCGCCGGCAGACGCGCGGCGTTTCCGTGTTCCCAATCGAAATTCAACACCAGGTGGCGACGTCCCTCGGCGCCGGGCCGCAACCAAGCCAAAGGCTTGTCCGCCTGCCAAAGCAGACCCTCGTCGTCCGCTCCCATTTTTAGGTTCGCCGGGCCGGGTCCGAGCAGGCCTTGCCAGTTTAATCCCGCCACCAGCGCATGCCGCTCCGCCACGATGGAGGCCCTGCTCAAGCCGGCCGGAGCATCCTTCGCCTCCGGCGGCAGCACGATGGCCCCGCCCTCGGGCAGGCCCGTCGGATCGGCCGCGCGCACCACTCGAAGATCGGGCTCCGCCGCCCCCGCCTCGGTGAGCCCCTCGATCCCCGTCACGAGCTTTTTGAAAAACACGCCCGTCTCGCCGGCCATGCCGACGCGAACGCGCAAGCGCTTCGGTTCCGGCCGCACAAGAGGAAGGCAGTCGTCCGCGGAAAAACCGTCGCCATCGAGACGCAAGGTGGCGCGCTCCGCTCCCGTGGGCCAGGCGCCGCTCAATTCGAGCACGCCGTCGGCGGGCAATTCCAGGTCGCGTCGTCCGCTCGCGCCCGAGTCGCTCTCGACCCACCAAGCGCGGCGTTGGACCTCGCCCGAGGGGTTTTTCACCACCGCCCGCCAAAGCCGTCCGCCACCCGGCTCCCGGGAGACGGCGCCGCCCGCGAAGCCGACGTTCGCCAGAGCGCGCCCCACCCCGACCGCGGCCTGATCCGCGGGCACTTTTTCCTCGCGATCGGTTACGAACCAGCAAACGCCGCCGCTTGCCGAATTCGCGAGCGCGCGTCCGTTGCGAAGCGCCACAGAGTAGTCGTGCGTTCCCAGGCCGGGCCTCCACGATTTAAGCGCCGCCTCCGCCCGACCGCGGTCCGGGCCGCGATAGCGCAGCGGTGCGCGCGGGTTGCTGCCCATGACAATCCACTCGGTCTTCGCCGCGCGATTCGCCGCCTCCGCCATCAGACGCGCCGCCGCCTCGCGGGCCTCTCCCGCCGCGGCCTGCATCGCCAGCGCGTCGTCGAGCACGATCACCACCGTTTGAGCCGAATCCGCCCGCGGCCAGCGCGGCTCGATCAGCACCCAGACCAGCAACAGCACCGCGAGGGTTTGCAGCCAAAAGCTTCTCGACCCGCGAAACCGTTCCCAAGTTCGGCCGCCTTGGCTCTCGGGCGCAAGGGACTCGATCAAAAACCGCGTGCTCAAGGTCACGCGCCGGGATCTTTGTTGGAAAAAATGCACGGCCACCAGGGCCGGCAGCGAAAGCAAGGCCCAGAGCGCGGCGGGGTTGCCCAGATTCAAGGGGCCTAGATTCACGCCATCACCTCCACCACTCCTTGGGATCGCGCCTCGCCCGCCAAGGCCGCCGCGAGCGCCCCCGCGCAATCGACACGCGCGAAGCCCGCCGCCGCTCGCCGGGCCGCGTCGCGCCACAACGAGAAATGCCTCGCGTAGGCGGCTTGGTAGCGCCGGGCCAGCGCGTCGTCGATCCGTTGCCTCCGAGGCGCGCCGCCCTCGTGGTCGGCGAGCTCTAGATTCCCCCGCTCCGCCAGCTCCGCCTCGGAGGCGAGCACAGGCGAGAACACAAGCGCGCAGCCGCCCCCCGACGCCATGGCGTTGAGCAGGGTGGACGGCTCTCCGGGGTAAAGCAGATCGCTGATCCAGATTTTCATCGCGCCCGCCCGCCAAGGCGGCAGCGCAGGGGCCGCCTCGTGTTTTTCATCCCCCTCGGCGCCCGGTGCTTTGGCCCCGTCTTCTGCGGCGGCCCAGAAACCTTGCGCACGCACGCGCTCGGGAGCGACCAACCGCACGCGTTTCCCCGACACGGCGTGGATGCGAACCGGCGCGCCCGCCCGCGCCGCGTTCTCCACGCAAAACGCGACCAAGGCCTCGGTTCGCGCCGCGCGGGCAGCATCCATGCGCATCGACCCGGAGCTGTCGACGTTCAGGTCGACCAAAGGCGAAACCTCCGCCCGATAGAGTTTCATGGTAAGCTGACCGGTGCGGGCGTAGGCCGCCCAGTGCAGATGCCGCGGATCGTCGCCGGGAACGTAGGCTCGATGGTCTTGGAAATCGATCGAGCTGCCCGCGCCGGAGCCTTGCCAGCCCCCGGCCGCGCCACGCCACGCCTGCCTCGCAAAGGGCAGGCGAAAACGCCGGGCCGCATCCAGCCCGTCGCGCCGCGCCTCCGTCCAGTCGCCGCCTTGCACGTTTTCGCCGCTCATGTGCGGTCAATCGGCACGCGCCACGGTCGGACGAAACATGCGCACACGGGTCCAGTAGCCCCGGGCGGTGAAGATCATCAGCCCCAGGGTAAGCGTCACACCGAGCGCCTGCCCCAGTTCCACGGCCAGGAGGTCGCTGGGACGGTTAAGTTCGTTGATCGCGTGCCAGAAACTCGTCGTCGGCACCGCGTGGGAAATCCAATCGAGGACCCGCATGATCGCCGGGGCCTTGTGACTGAGCGCGTCGCTGCCGGCCATCATGCCGAAAATGCCGAGCAGCACATGCAGCAGGAAATACAACACGCCAGCCACCCGCCCCGCGGAGGGCACGAGTCCGACCACGACGGCGGGAAACACGAGCCCGGTCCAGGCCAGGACCGCGAGCCACAAAACCTCGGCGGTCTTCAGATCCGCCGCCATTTGCCAATCGATGATCCCCCAAACCGCGCAAATCGCCGCCAAGAGGAAGGCGAGCCACGCCGCGGCGCTCGGCCAGCCCGGCAGCAGCGCAGGGCCCAGAATTCGCCAGCCGCCGGCGCGACCGAGGCGGCCACGCAGATGTATCGCCAAGACCTCGCGGCCGCTCGCCAGTTCGATCGCCGCGATGGCTCCGCAAACGGCGAGCCAAGGAAAAACCAAATCCGCCATGTCCCGCCCGCCGCTTACAATGGCCAAGGGCAGGAAGGGCGCGGCCAGCGCGATCGGCA
>CBIHRE010000209.1:0-8032 GCA_966212385.1 uncultured Akkermansia sp.
CTTCTGGCCCGGGTCGACCGCCTCGGGTCCGAGCTGCGCCTCGGTGGCCTTGGCGATCTTGAGGCCGAGGTCGAGGGCCACCTCGTCGTTGAGCGAGAGCGGGCCGACCGGCATGCCAGCCATCCGGCCGGCCGCCTCGATCATCGCCGGCGGCACGCCCTCGAGGAGCATCTTATGGCCCTCCAGCAGGTAGGCCGTGACGCAGCGATTGGCGAAGAAGCCGCGGGAATCGTTGACCACGATGGGCGTCTTCCTGATCGCGCGCACGTAGTCGAGCGCGGTGGTGAGATCGAGGACGTGGCGCGGGGCCTGATGCAGGTGCCAGACGGCCTCGGCCTCGGCGCCGTAGAAGAGGGCGTCGCGTTGCACGAAGCGCGTGCGCTGGAGCTCGCCCGCGGGGTCGGGGGTGTTGGTCTCGTCGACCGTGACGCCGACTCCTTCCTCGAAGATGTAGCCGTCGACGGCGTTGACGTAGCCGGTGAGCGAGCCGGTGACAAAGCCGGTCACCTTGCGGAGGGAGAGCTCGCCGCCGAGGCTGCGTTCGTCGTCGAGGGTGGCGTCGCCGATCTCGTAGGCGGCGGTGCCGATGTGCGGACCGTCGGCGTAGAGCTCCTGTCCGGTGGGGGCGCGCTCGGTGGCGCTCACGTTCCACGCGAGTTTGTAGTCGGGATTCAGCGTGTGGATGGCGCCGAAGGATCCGGAGAGCGTGTCGCGCTCGTCGTCGCGCGCGCCGTAGGCGACGCCGCCGGGGCTCGCGAATGGCTTGGCGTCGACGCGACGATGCTCGACCCGGGCGCCGGCCTGCCAGGTGACGCGATCGCGCACGAGCTCCTGGAAAAGGAAGAGCGCGGCGTTGTCGGTGACGTGCGTCGGGATAAACGCTTCGTCGCCCGATGCGGAAAGATCGGCGCGTCCGAACTGGACGCCGCCGGCGCCGTTCCACGCGGAAGGATCGCCGTGCAGAAGCTCGAGGCGGCCGTCGAATCCTTCCTGCCCGATGATGGTCCCGATCACGGAGCCTTCGAGTTCGCGGTGCTCGTAGTCGGAATAGCCGAACTTGGCGCGGGCGCCGGTGAAGACGCCGAAGTCGCCGGTGTAGTCGGCGGAGGCGTCGAGGCGGCGCTGGCGGAGGGCGATGGAAACGTCCTCCTCGTTGGGCACGCCGTAGCGGGTGTCGAAGCCGTTGTAGTTGAGGCCGGCGTCAAAAGGCTGGCTCACGTAGCTGAGGCCGGCGGAGGCGCCTTTCGAGGAGAGGTCGGTGTTGACCAACTCGCCTTTGGGCGCGCCGGGCTGGCCGGAGAAGCCGGGCACCTCGAGGTCGTCGGCCTCGCGACGGAAGCCGTCGAGATGGAGAACGAAGCCGGATTGTTTCTCGCGGTCCGGGGCGAGCGCGACGTCGACGAGCCCGCCCGCGGCGTAGCCGGCGCCGTTGTCGGTGACGGAGGCGTCGACGAGACCGGAGACGGGGCCGGCGGGGAGCTCGGATTCGATACGGTGGTCGATGACGTTGACGACGCCGCCGAGGGCGGCGGACCCATAGAGCAGGGAGGCGGGGCCGCGCACGACCTCGATGCGTTTCACGAGAAAGGGCTCCACGGAGACGGCGTGGTCGGGCGAGGTGTTGGAGGCGTCGAGCGTGTCGGTGGAGTTGGCGAGGACGCGCACGCGGTTGGCGCCGAGGCCGCGCAGGATCGGGCGACTGGCGCCGGGGCCGAACCAGGTGGTCGAGACGCCGGGCACGGCCGCGAGGGTTTCGCCCAGCGAGGGTTGGCGCGCCTCGGTCAGCGAGTCGCCGGAAAGCACGCTGGCGGAGCCGATGAGATCGGCCTGGGTCCGCGCGACGGGCGAGGCGCTCACGACGAGGTTTTCGAGGACGACGGTGTCGGCGTCATGCGACTGGGAATCCGCCGGGGGTGGCGGGGTTTGGGCCAGCGCCAGCGGCGCGGCGAGAGGGAGGAGAGACAGCGTGGAATAAAGAGAAGGTTTCATGATGCGTTGCAGGCCGGGGAAAAATTGAGGCGCGCCCGGCCAAGGCGCGTGGACGCGGCGCCGGGATGGGGCGCGCGGCCAACTCGATGGAAAGACGCCGTGCGTCGTGATCCGACGAATACGGCGAAGCCGCCCGTCGCGGGGGCGGGATGGTGTCGCTTGCGAATCAGGCCCCGACGGGGGGCGCCTGGCTCGGGGGCAAACGATGCGCGGGAGCGACGCGCGGCTCAGCTGCGGAAAGGAGCCGGAGCGTCTGGACCGGTTTTTCGTCCGGTCGCAGGGTGAGAACGTCGAAGGACGGGGCGTCGACACCTTGGGCGAAGAGGGCGACGGCGCAGGCGCCTTCGCTCCTGTCATCGCCGGAATGGGGTAAGTGGGCGTGGCCGGCGTCGGAGGCGGCGCGGGTTTCCCCGTGGAGGGCGCGGTGAAGCGCGGGGAGGTGGACGAGCGTCGAGACCGCGAAAATCAGGATCGCCAGCAAGCCCGCCGTGACGGCGCGCATGGTCGAGGGGATCCGGCGAGGCTCAGGCATGAGACAGGCGCCGGATAAAAGGCGACGACGCGCGACACGCAAGACGAGGCGTAAAGCGGAGACGCGTTCGTCCACCTCGGAGATCGCAATCTGGTTTCAGTCCGTCGTTGGCATCAGTGGCGCGTGCCGAAGCGGTGGCCGTGGATGGCGTGGGATTGCAGGTCGCGCCAGACGGAGCTGCGGCGATACTCCTCGCCTCCGACGACGCGGGGTGGCCGAGCCGGCGAGGCGGGGTCGTGCCAGAGGCCCGTGAGCCAGAGGCGGATGATGTTGCGACCAATGGGCGACAGTTCCGGTTCGACCAGCACTTCGGCGGCGCCCTCGGTGACGGTGTGCGCGCCGAGAAACACCTCCGCGAGACGTTCCAAGGTGGCGGGCGGGAGGTCGGCGAGGAGCGTGGCGTGGAAGCGGGCGGTGAAGTCCGTGTTGTCCGAGGAGGCGTGGAGCCGCGCGGCGGAGAGGCCGGTGAGGCCGGAGCTTAAGGCGAGGAAAACCGCCGGCGTGAAAGCGAGGCCGGAGGTGGACGCGGGAGCCGGTGCGGTCATCGGGCGAGGCGAAGAAGAAACGAGTAGTCCGCGGAGCTGTGCGCGGCGGAGTCCGCCTTGGCATGGCAATCGAGGCAGCTCGCGGCGGAGCGAGTGTCGGCGGCGAGATAGGTTTCGAGAGTCGTGTTGGCGAGGCGGCCTGAGGAGGGGCGAGGCGAGCCATCGGGCGCGCGGTATTCCACGCCGACCAACTCGTAGTATTGCCAGACGGAGGCGGGGTTGATGGCGCGCAGGGCGGCCTGATAGGCGGCGTTTGTCGTCCGCGTGGACAGCGGGATGGGCGTCTGGCGGACGATTTGCGAGCGGCGGGACTCGGGCTCGACCAAGGCCGGGTTCCACGGCGGAGGCGGCGGGAGGTTGGCCGGGAGGCCGGGTTTGGTCTTGTCGTAGAAATTGTAGGCGGCGCGGCCGGCCGGCTCGCCCACGGTGGGGCAGTTGTCCACATGCTCGAAGGTCGACCAGACCCAGTCCGGGTTGGAGGGCGTTTTGCGGGCGATGTGGAGTCCTACGAGGCCGACGAGGGTGCGCTCGAGCGCGCCGGCGCCGGGCTGTTCGCCGGTCGGAGGGGTGTAGAGGTAGGCCTCGACGCTGTGGAAACGCCCGGCGGCGACCTCGGCGGGAGAAAGTATTTTCCAAGCGGCTTGCACGCGGATGGAGCCGGCGCCCGGGGCGGAGTCGACCGAGCCGCCGTCAGGAAAATGCGTGGCGCCGACGTTCAGTTGCCCGGAGCGCGAATAGAGCCCTTGAGCGAGAAGGGTATCGTAGACAGGCCGGTTCACCCGAATCTCGGTGCGGATGTGGCGACCGTTTTGGTCCACGAGGGGACCGTGAGGCACGTGGGGGGCGAATTCCGCGAGGGGCTTGGAGCCGCGCACCAAAACGCGCGCTTCCGGGGGAAGCTTCGAAAAAGCAGCGGGCAGAGGCAGCGGTGAGAAGGCTCCCCAGGGGGGAGGCCGCGAGCCGTCGGGCAGAAAGATTTGCGCGGCCTCGGGCCAGGAATCCCAAGCCGTGGCATTGTCGCCGACGTGGCCGGGCTGCTTTCTCGGGTCGGGAGTTCCGTCCGGGCGGGCCGGCCAGCTGAGGGCGAGAAAAGTCTGCCATGCGAAGGTGTCGGCGGCGCGGCGGGCCTCCTCGGCGACCGGGGAGAAAGCCGCCGCCGGCAGATCATAAGGCAGGTCGGGGCGAAGCGTGGGAAGCTGATCAGGCGCGGGACGCGGGATCTCAAACGAGGAGGAGGGGTAGCCCGGGGGAGTGTCGGGCATCCCACTTAACGCGGGCCCCTCGGCGGCGGAACGGGAACAGGCTTCGATCAAACCGAAGGCCGACAATGCACCCACCACCGAAAAAACTAGAGCAGGGCGATGTCTAAGACGGAAGGGCATGGATGGTCGGACCTAAGGCGGATACGAAGTTGGAAAGCTGGGCGTGGTGTGATTAGTGTTACTACGTAACAAAGGACCGAACTGAAAATGCAAGCGGCGGTTTTGTTAAGCGCACGTTATTTGCGGGCCGCTTCGGGGCGGGGGCACCGCTTATGAAAACGGCGAATCGCGGCGGCCGGACGTGGCGCAGGCGTTTCCGCCTATGCGTCTTGGGTCGTCCGGCGGAGTGCCTTTGGCCTATCCCGCCAAGCTGCGGGCGCGCTTCCGCGTTGGCTGCGTGAGGGCCGCCCAAACGCGCGGGACCCGCGCGTCCACCTAAATTCCAACGGCGATGGGCCGTTCTTTTGGCTCCGCCTCAGCCTTGCGACTGGGTCTGCAGCGAGGTGGCGCCGTGGGTGATGTAGGCGCGCTGGACGGCGTGATGGATCTGCTCGATGCGGAGCTGAAGGCCGTCGAGATACTCGTGCAGGCCGGCGGCGACGATGGCGTTCGCGTCGGCGGCGCACAGTTCCTCAAGGAGATGGCGGGCGAGTTCCTGGGCCTTGGCGACGGCGGGCCGGCCGTCGCCGTCGATCCCGAGGATGGCCTGCTCGATCTGACCCACGGCGTGGAGAACGCTGCGGGGAAAGGCGAGGTCGCGTAACAGGTAATCCACTACATGGGGGAGGTCGAGCCCGCCGCGGCGCGCGCGGCGGAAGGCCTCGAAGGCGGAGCAGGAGCGGAGGACGGAGGCCCACTGGACGATGTCGAGGGCGGAGCCGACGGCCTGCATGCCGGGCAGGATCATGAAGTATTTGATGTCGAGGATGCGCGTGGTGTTGTCCGCGCGCTCGAGGTGCCGTCCGAGCTCGTAGAAGCGCCAGCCGTCGTCGCGGGGGATCATGGCGTCGGCGACGCCGTGGAAGAGCTGGGTCTGGCACTTGATCCAGGCGAGGTAGTCGGCCGCGCCGAGCTGGGCGTAGCGGGTGAAATCGTCGTCCTTCAGCCGGAGGTAGAAGGTGTTGATCGTCTCCCAGAGCTCGGCGGCGAGCTGGTCGCGGATGCAGCGGGCGTTCTCGCGCGCGGTGGCGATGCAGGAGAGGACGGAGGATGCGTTGCGCTTGTCGAAGAGCATGAACTCGACGACGGCGCGTTCGGTGACTTGTTCGCCGTAGAGCTTGTGAAACTGCTCGTCGGAGCCGGTCACGAAAACGAGGGGCTCCCATGCGCGAGGGTCGTCGGCGGCCTGGCGGGCCTGGAGATCGAGCACGAGCTGGGAGTTCACCTCGACGATGCGCGCGGTGTTTTCGGCGCGTTCGAGGTAGCGGGCGATCCAGTAGATGAGGTTGGCGACGCGGGAGAGCATGGTGCGGGCGGCGGGGCGCGGTGTGGCGGTTGCGGTTTGGTGCGGCGTGTGGCGCGGGCGCGGGGCTCCTCACACGATCAATTTTCCGGGCACCGCCGGCGTGGCGTCCTCGTGTTCGGCGGCGAGGACCCAGGTGTCCTTCGAGCCGCCGCCTTGGGAGCTGTTGACCACGAGGCTGCCTTTGCGGAGGGCGACGCGGGTGAGGCCGCCGGGCATGATTTTGATCGTGGGGCCGTTGAGGATGTAGGGGCGCAGGTCGATATGGCGGCCTTCGATGAGGTCGCCGCAGACGGCGGGGCAACGCGAGAGCCCGAGCGTGGGTTGGGCGATGAACTTGCGCGGGTTGGCGACGATCTTGGCGCGGAATTCCTCGATCTGGTCGCGCGTGCTGTGCGGGCCGACGAGCATGCCGTAGCCGCCGGCTTCGTCGACGGACTTCACGACCAGTTGCTCGAGGTTCGCGAGGATGTAGGCGCGGTCTTTTTCGTCGCCGGAGAGGTAGGTGTCCACATTCGGCAGGATGGGGTCCTGGCCGAGGTAGAATTTGATCATCCGCGGCACGTAATAATACATCGCCTTGTCGTCGGCGACGCCGGTGCCGATGGGATTGCAGAGGGCGACGTTGCCCTTGCGGTAGGCCTCGAAAAGACCGGGGACGCCGAGGAGGGAATTCGGGTTGAAGGCGCGCGGGTCGAGGTAGTCGTCGTCGATGCGGCGGTAGATGACGTGGACGGGGGCGAGCCCGTCGGTGCGCTTCATGTAGACCCGGTCGTTTTAGACGACGAGGTCGCTGCCTTCGACGATCTCGATGCCCATCTGGCGGGCGAGGAAGCTGTGCTCGAAGTAGGCGCTGTTGTAGACGCCGGGGGTGAGCAGCACGACGGTGGGCTCGGGCACGTGGGCGGGCGCGAGGTGGAGGAGCAGCGAGAGGAGATCGCTCGGGTAGGTCTCGACCGGGCGCACGCGGTAGTCGCGGAGCAGATTCGGGAAGACGCGTTTCATCACCTGGCGGTCCTCTAGGACGTAGGAAACTCCGGAGGGGGTGCGGAGGTTGTCCTCGAGCACGCGGTAGTCGCCGTGCTGGTCGCGAACGAGATCGGTGCCGTTGATGTGGACGTAGAGGCCGCGCGCGATGGGAACGCCGACGAGCTCGGGGCGGAAGGCTTTCGAGGTCTCCACCATCTCGCGGGGGACGAGGCCTTCCTTGAGGATTTTTTGCGGACCGTAGATGTCGGCGAGGAAGAGATTCAGCGCCTCCATGCGCTGGCGGAGGCCGGCCTCGAGGCGCGCCCACTCGTCCGCGGGGATGATGCGCGGGATGAGGTCGAAGGGGAATATCTTCTCCGTGCCCTTGTTGTCGGAATAGACCGTGAACGTGACGCCGCGGTTGACGAAGGTCTGGTCCGCGGTGCGCTGCCGCGCGAGGAGGTCGGAGATGCCCTCCATCTGGCAAAACCGGTCGTAGAGACGCTGGTAATGCGGACGAGGCCGCCCGGGGGCGGCGAACATCTCGTCGTAGAATTTATCGGTGTCGTAGGCGGCGAACAGGTCGGACATGGAGAGGGGAAACGCGTCGCCGCGGCGCGGATCAGGACGCGGGCGCCGGCGCGGCGGCCGTCGGGGCCGCGGCGTCGGGAGCGGTCGTCGCCGCGGGGGCTTGGGCGGGAGGAAGGGACCAGAGGAAACTCTGCTCGCGGGCGACCTCGGTGCCGGCGGGGCCGAGCAGGCGGAGGCGCCAGGCGGTGGGCTCGATTTTGGCACCGGGCCAGTCGGGGCCGGTCAGGCCGGCGAGCACGGCGCGGGAGCCTCGCGGCACGTCGACAGGGAAAAATTGCACGCGCGCCTGATCCTCGCCGGGGAGGAAATACTCGAGCGCGATGATGGAGCCGGGCAGAGCCTCGCTGCTTTTGAAGCGGGTGAGGAAATAGTAACCGTCGCGAGACTCGGGCCGGGTGCGCACGATCAGTTCGGGCGCCTTTTCTTTGCCTCCGAAATACTCGGCGATGCGCGTGAAAGACGCGGCGGCGCGGTATTCGGGCCAGACGCGAACGAGTTTTACCTCGGCGGCCGAGACGAGGGCCGGAGCGGCAAGCAGCATCGCGGCAAGCGCGAGGACGGTCGGGCGGGGGAAGCGGGGACGCATGATGCTGCTGTGGATACGAAGGCCGCGGGAACGGCACAAGGCGGGAAGATGGACGCCGCTGAACTCGCAGGACTTGTGCCACGGAGGGGGTCGCAT
>CBIHRE010000210.1:0-8006 GCA_966212385.1 uncultured Akkermansia sp.
CGGGAAGATGTCGCGGCCCTGCGGCACGTAGCCGATGCCGGCGCGGGCGCGGGCGTCCATGGAGAGCCCGAGCAGCGACTTGCCGTCGAACGTGATGGAGCCGGAACGGGCCTGGAGGACGCCGGTGATGGACTTGAGCGTGGTGGTTTTGCCCACGCCGTTGCGGCCCATGAGGGCGACGACTTCGCCGGAGTTCACCTCGAGGTTCACGCCGCGCAGGATGCGGGAACCGCCGATGTCGGTCTCGACGTTGGTAAGTTGAAGCAGCGCGCTCATCGGGTGCCGTGTTTGCCGCGGCCGAGGTAGACCTCGCGGACTTTTTGGTTGGATTGGACTTCGTCGAACTTGCCCTCGCAGAGGACGGTGCCCTGGTGGAGCACGGTCACGGTGCCGTCGCGGGCGATCTGTTTCACGAAGGTCATGTCGTGCTCGACGACGACGATGCTGTGTTTGCCGGAAAGGCTGATGAGGAGCTCGCCGGTGCGGTGCGTCTCCTCGTCGGTCATGCCGGCGGCGGGTTCGTCGATGAGGAGGAGCTTCGGCTCGGAGGCGAGGAGCATGCCGATCTCGAGCCATTGTTTTTCGCCGTGGGCGAGCTGGCCGGCCTTCCAGTGGCGCTTGGTGTCGAGGCGCACGAGCTTCAGCAACTCGTCGATGCGGTCGCGGTCGGTCGAGGAGAGACGGCGGAAGATCGAGGCGAAGACGCCGCGCGGGCCCTTGAGCGAGAGCACGAGGTTGTCCCAGACGCTGTGCTCGACGTAGACGCTCGGCGTCTGGAATTTCCGGCCGACGCCGAGGCGGTTGATCTCGTATTCGTTGAGCGAGGTGAGGTCGTGGTGCGTGAGCGGGTCGGCGCCGAACTCGATCTTGCCCTTGTCGGGCTGGGCGCGGCCGGTGATGAGATCGAAGAAGGTGGATTTGCCGGCGCCGTTGGGACCGATGACGGTGCGCAGTTCGCCTTCTTGGAGATAAAAATTGAGGTTAGAGATGGCTTTGAAGCCATCGTAGGTTTTGGAGACATCCTCCACCGTGAGCAGGGCGCGTGGCATGGTCTGGTCGGATCAGGTCGTCGTGGTGGCGGGTTTGGTGTCGGCGGCTGCGCCGGTGGCGGCGGGCTTGCGGAACTTGGCCCAGGCGGCCTTGAGGCGGGCGGGCAGGCTCACGAGTCCGCCGGGCAGGAAGAGCACGACGAGAATGAACAGGCCGCCAAGGAGGATGAGCCAGTAGTCGGGAAATTCCTTGGTCGCCCAGCTCTTGAGCGCATTGATCACGATGGCGCCGAGGATCGGGCCGAGCAGCGTGCCGCGGCCGCCGACGGCGACCCAGACGACGGCTTCGAGGGATTTTTCGGGAGTCATCACGCTCGGGTTAACGCCGCCGACCTGCGGCACGTAGAGGGCGCCGCCGACGCTCGCGATGGCGGCGCTGAGCGTGAAGATGAAGAGCTTGAAGTGGGCGGTGGCGTAGCCGCTGAAGAGAACGCGGTTCTCGCCGTCGCGAATGGCGCGTTGCACGAGGCCGAACTTGGTTTCGTTGAGCAGGCGGCAGCCGACGTAGACGATGAGCAGCGTGACGGCGGTGGCGATGAAGAGGCCGCGCTGCGTGGCCGCGGCGCGTAGGTCGGAGCCGAGGAGGACCTTGAAGTCGGTGAAGCCGTTGTTGCCGCCCATGAGCATGCTGTTGCGGAAGAACAGCAGCGCGGCGCCGTAAGTGAGCGCTTGGGTGAGGATGGAGAAATACACGCCCTTGATGCGCGAGCGGAAGGCGAGGAAGCCGAACACCGCGGCGATCAAGCCCGGCACCACAAACACCATGAGCGCGGAAAACCATGGCGAGTAAAAGGGCTTCCAGAAGGTCGGCAGAAAGGTGTGGCCGAGGAAGACCATGAAGTCGGGCAGGAGGTTCGGGTTTTTGCCCGCCTGCGCGTAGACGCCCAGGTCGCCGATCATGAGCATGAGATGCATGCCGAGCATGTAGCCGCCGAGGGCGAAGAAGAGCGACTGGCCGAGGCTGAGAAGGCCGGTGTAGCCCCAGAGCAGGTCGACCGAGATGGCGAGCAGCGCGAAGCAGAGATATTTGCCCCAGAGGTTGATCGTGAAGTTGCTCACCAGCCCTTGGGCGTTGAGCAGCGGGAAGACGACGATCAGGAGCAGCGCGATGACGGCGACCGCGATGAACTCGATTTTGCGGGTGGAAGAGGCGGAGGCGCTCATTGGTTCGGATCAATCGAGGCTGCGGCTGCGGGTGACGAAGATGCCCGCGGGGCGCCATTGCAGGAAGAGGATGATGCAGGCGAGAACGACGATCTTGCCGATCACGGGGTCGAGCAGGATCTGTTGCAGAGACTGGTCGGCGAGGCCGATGCCGAAGGCGCTGATCACAGTGCCGGGCAGGTTGCCCACCCCGCCGACCACGACGGTCATGAAGCAGTCGACGATGTAGTTTTGTCCCATCGAGGGGCCGACGTTGCCGATCTGGCTGAGGAAGGCGCCGGCGAGTCCGGCGAGTCCGCTGCCGAGGCCGAAGGTGAGCATGTTCACGCGTTGGGTGCGCACGCCCATGCAGGAGGCCATCTGGCGGTTCTGCATCACGGCGCGGATGAGGAGACCGAGCGAAGTGCGCGTCAGCACGAGCCACACGCCGATCACGATCACGAGGGCGAAGCCGACAACGAAGACGCGGTTCCAGCCGAAGATGATGTCGTTCACCGTCCAGTTGCCGCTGAGGTAGACGGGGCTGGAGACCTGCACGTTGTTCGAGCCGAACATGAGCTTGAAGACCTGCTGCAAGACGACCGACACGCCCCAGGTGGCGAGCAGGCTCTCGAGTGGGCGGCGGTAGAGCCACTGGATGATGCTGCGTTCGAGCCCGATGCCGACGAGGGCCGCCATCAGGAAACTGAGCGGGACGGCGGCGATAAAGTAGCACTGGTAGGCCCAGCCGCTCAGATTCATCCCGGGAATGCTTAGGCTCAGGCCGAAGAACGGGATGACGATGCCGGCGCCGAAGATGTTTTGCACGAGGTAGGTCGTGTAGGCGCCGACCGCGATCATCTCGCCGTGCGCCATGTTGATGACGCCCATCAGGCCGAAGGTGATCGCGAGTCCGAGAGCGAGCACGAGCAGGATGCTGCCGAGGCTAAGACCGCGGAAGAGCGTGCCGAAAAAGTCGACGAAGGAGCGGTGGGACTCGACGGCGTGGAGCGCAGAATTGGCGGCGGCGACGAGTTCTTTTTTACCCGCGGCCTCGGCGTCCTTGAGCGCGGTTTTGAGGAAATCGGTGCTGGAGAGCGTGTGGAGTTCGGCGAGATCCTTGAGAGCGGCGAGCTTCGTCTCGTCGGAGGCGGACTTGAGTCCGATGAGCGCGATCGCCTCGCGCAGCGTGACGATAACGTCTCCGTCTTTTTCCACCGAAAGCCGTGTTTTCAGCACGGGGAGGTGGTCGGCGTTTTGGCTCTGGCCGAGCGTCTGGATCGCCTTGATGCGAGTGGCGGGCAAAGGCGCGGCGAGATCGATGACGTCGAGCACGGACTTCATGGCGCGGCGCAGCGCGGAGGTGTGCTCGGCGGCGGTGAGGTTGGCCGCGATAAGCCGGAGCGGTTTTCCGTCGGGGCCGGTCAAGGGCTGGCTGTCGGCGACGCGGACGGCGGATTGGGCCCCCTCGGCGTCTTTTTCACCGGCGAGCGTGACGGGGATTTTGGCGCCTTCGGAAGGCGCGTAGAGAAAGAGGGCGTCCTGGCGCCAGGCGGCGAGGAGCGGCGCGATCGCCTCGTCCCCCTGCCCGACCAGGGACAGGATCAACTCGCGGCGTTTCGCGGCATCCTCCTCGAGCGCGGCGGAGGCGATGGTTTCGCGCGGCGTGGCGGCGGAAAGGGCGAGGGCCAGCAGCGGGAGGAGAAAGATAAAACGAAGGTATCGGAAGAGCATGGACGCGGCGGACGCGGAGGCGTCAGCAGGAGGCGGGCCGAGTGGAGAAATTCCTTTCATACGAAAAGGAATTCGGCCGAAAAAACGGGGCGGGTCCGCGAAGACCCGCCCCGACAAACCACAAAATACGACAAACGAACACGCGCACCTTAACCAGAGGCACCGTGGAAAATGAGGAGCGACTTGCCGAACCAAGCCGAGCTCGACGAGATCGCGGAACCGAAAGCTGAGATTTTCAAAAGACGCCGGTAGAAATCGTCCCTACCGGCGTCGCACAAAACGTCGGAGCGCGGCTTACTTGAACTTACCCTTCAGCCAGGGCTCGCCGTAGACGTCCTTGAAGGACTTCAGGATCTTGAACTGACCGTCGGCCTTGGTCTCGCCGATGTAGACGTTCTTGGTCAGGTGCATGTTCTTCTGCGTGGTGACCTTGCCGCCGGGGCCATCGAAGGAGATGCCGGACTTGAGGGCGGCGCGGACCTTGTCGACCTCGAAGCTGCCGGCCTTCTCGACCGCGGCCTTCCAGAGATACATGCCGTCATAGCTGAGCACCATGGGAGAGCAGGTGACGCGGCCTTCCTTGACGACTCCGGGGACGGAGGTGCCGGCGAGCCAGGTCTTGAAGTCGGCGACGAACTTCTTGTTGGCGGGCGTGTCGAGCGACTGGAAGTAGGTCCAGCAGCCGAGCTGGCCGACGAGCTTGTCGGCGGGGAGGCCGCGGAACTCGTCCTCGGAGATCGAGAAGGAGACGACCGGGCAGGTCTCGGCGGTGAGGCCGGAGGCGGCGTATTCCTTGAAGAAGGGGACGTTGGTGTCGCCGTTGAGGGTCGAGATCACGCAGGCGTCGCCGGAGGCGGCGAACTGTTTGATCTCGGCGACGATCTGCTGGTAGTCGGTGTGACCGAAGCCGGTGTATTTGCCGGCGGCGATGATCTTGCCCTTCTCATCCTTCTTGAAGCCGCCGCCGATGTTCTCGAGCGGCACGCCCTTGGAGAGGAGATATTCGAGTAGAACGAGGTTGGTGGTCTGCGGGTAGACGTAGTCGGTGCCGAGCAGGTAGAACTTCTTTTTGCCCTCGGCGAGGTAGTAGTCGACGGCGGGCGTGGCCTGCTGGTTAACGGCCTCGGCGGTGTAGAACACGTTCTGGGATTCCTCTTCGCCCTCGTATTGCACGGGGTAGAAGAGCAGCGCGTTGTTCTTCTCGAGAACCGGCAGCACGTATTTGCGGGATACGGAGGTCCAGCAGCCGAAGGTGACGGCGACCTTGTCCTGCTCGGTGAGCTGCTTGGCTTTTTCGGCGAAGGTGGGCCAGTCGGAGGCGCCGTCGACGATCACGAGCTCGATCTTTTTGCCGAGCACGCCGCCCTTGGCGTTGATCTCGTCGGCGGTGAAAAGGAGCACGTCGCGGAGGGAGGTCTCCGAGATGGCCATGGTGCCGGAGAGCGAGTGGAGGACGCCGACCTTGACGGTGTCGGCGGCATGGAGGGCGGAGGCGGCGAGGGCGCCGAGCGCGATGGCGCCGGCCCCGAGGGTTTGTGTGAGCTTTTTAAGCATGGGAGAAGAAAATGGGTGGAGAGAGAAGCTATGCGGAATGGTCGCGAAATGGACCGGCGGCCGGAGCAAGGGGCCGACGTCCGCGCGGGGACGCCGGCCCGAGAAAAAACTAACCGAGGCGAGAGGCCCGATTAGAACTTGAAGATGCCCTGGAGGGCGTAGCTGAAGACGTCGGAACCGGCGTCGAAATCGGTCTTGGTGACCTCGCCCTTCACGTAGAAGTTGGGCGTGATGGTGTAGGTCGAAGCGACACCGTAGCCGATGGCGTCGGAAGCGCCCTTGTCGCCGTCGGAACCGGTGACACGACCGGCGACGGAGAGGTCGGTGAGGAGCGCGTAGGTGCCCTGCACGAGCCAGCTGGCCTTCACGGCGTCCTCGACCAAGGCGTATTCGGCGGCGAGGCTGAACTTGTCGGTGACCGCGTAGCTGGCCCAGACGTCGGCGGTGTAGGTGCCGCCGATACCGGCGTCATCGACGTCTTCGTAACCGGCGCCGAAGAAGAGGGTGAGCTTCTCGATGCTGGTGAGCATGAAGTAGGCTTCGTAGCCGATATCGTCGTCGATCTCGCCGTCGCCCTCGAAGAAGCTGCCAGTGGCAAGGATCTGGGAGTCGCGGACCGACACGCCGGTGGAGAAGCCTTCGCCGGTGTAGTCGACCTTCACGCCGGTGGCCCAAGGGCTGGCATAGAGAACGTTGCTGAAGCTGATGAAGGCGTTGTTCACGCTATGGAAGGACTCGTAGCCCAGCCAGCCGAGATACTTGCCGCCGGTGATCGCGAAATCGCCGACCTTGTAGGTGACGTAGGCGTCGAGGACGCCGGTGTCGTCGCCGGTGTTGTTATCGAAAGGGGTGACGGCGTAGAGGCTCACCTTGCTGGTGAAGTCCTTATATTTGCCGTTCACGGCGACGTAGGCGGAGTCATAATAGAAGGCGCTCTTGCCGAACTCGGGGCCGTTCTTGGCGGGCGTGCCCTCGGTGACGACACCGGCGCCGATGACGTAGCCATCGAGCGAAAGGTTCTCGTTGATCTTAACCTCGGCTTGGAGACCGGCGGCGGTGGCGAGTGCGGCTCCGAGGCCGGCGTATTTCAGGCGGGATTTCATGCGTGGCTGGTTGTGTTGGTTGGTTTTGACCACTACCGACGCCCGTCTCGGGGTGGCGGAGGGTCGGCCCAGCTAAGCGGCGATTGTGCCAGCCCTTCGTAAAATACCCAACCCACTACACCAAAGCATCTAGCCCACCATGAACGATTCTGATGCTTTCCAGTCGCCACTTTTCGCGACACCAAAAAACCCCAAAACCCCGGCAATTGTCGCAGGGTGCGACACCCGAAAAGCACCTGCGCTTTCTAATGGGGAATTCCCCTGCAAGATCACGCCAAACAGGTGAGCAATTTTAACCAGCAAGAGCGCGTAGAGGTGCCGCGCTTTTGCCCTTAATCGAAATAGTCCCGTCAACTCCGCTCGATTCGCAGCCGGATGAAGCGCCGCTGGCCGCTTTCACCCGTCGAGCCCTGATCCCGCACGCGGATCCGCTCGCTGCCGTCGGGTAAAAGCGTCCGCTCCACCTCGTTTGTCGGCAGACCGGAGGCGGAGTTGTCCGCGCCCGCTCCGTAGGCGTGTCCGCGGTTCCAAGTCACCAGATCCGCCGACACCTCGACCACATAGCGGATGTCGTTCAAACCCGGAGGCCGCGTGAATCCGATCTCCAAGACCGCCCCCGAGGAACCGGAAGCACCCGCGCCGGCGCCGGCCGGGACGAGGCTTACGTTGACCGCCGAAAACGGACCGTCCGCCGAACGAGGCGCACGCGCGAAGGCGTATTCGAGCAGATTCGGCACCCCGTCGCCGTCCGGGTCGGCCTCGGGAGCGGCCGCGTCGCCGGTCAAAGTCGCCGCCGTGGTCCATTGCTCGAAACCCCGGTTCAACCGCACCCGGTCCAGCCACGCCGAGTCCTCGCGCTCGGAAAGGTAGTCGTCCTTGTCATAACTCCAGCGCACGACGTGCGTGCCGGCCGGGATATCGACCACCCGCTCCGTCCAAGCGACATCCCCGGAGATCGCGGCGACCGGCGTGCCGTCGAGGGAGGCGTGAAAGAGGTCGTAGTCTTTTTCCGAGGACACGCGCCAAAGCCAGGCCAATCGCGCCGGCCCCGAGACGGTCGTCTCGATCCAGCTTTCGCCGTTGTCGTCGAGCAACTCGCCGCTCCGCGCGCTCGATCCCCCCGCCGGCGCATCCGCCTCGGCCACGCTGCGCCATGGCCGCGAACCTCCCGTCGTGAAAACCAGCCCCGGCGCGTCCAAGGACTGCCCTAACTCGCCGCCGGCGATCGCGATCGCCACCGTGCGGCTCGAAACTCCCGCGGCATTCGTCGCGCGCACCGTCGCCGTCCACAATCCGGCCGCCGAGGGCACGCCCACTATCCGACCATCCGCCCCCACGCACAGGCCTGGCGGCAAATTGTCGGCGGCGAACGAAAGCCCGTCTCCCGCCGCCTCGATCGCGTAGCCAAATTGCGCTCCCGCCC
>CBIHRE010000211.1:0-8003 GCA_966212385.1 uncultured Akkermansia sp.
AACGCACGGCGCCTTGGGGATCGCCGGCGGGCCAGTTGGAGGCGATGAGGGCGACGGCCTCGGCGCGGCGGGCGCCGGCGGGCAAGGTGAGGGCGTAGGCGGCGGCGCCTTGGGGATCGTAGGCGGTCCAGAAGGCGAGGATGCGTTCGAGGACGGTTTCCTTGAGGCGGCCGAGGGGAAGATGGTCGGCCCAGGCGAGGGCGGCGCGGGGATCGGAACGGGCCCAGGCGCGGGCGACGCCTTCGAAGGCGGCGATTTGCTCGGACCAGGCGACTTCGAGTTTGGCGGCGCGGGCGGCGGCGGCGGCAGGGTCGATGGCGGCCCAGGCTTCGAAAACCGAAGTGTAGGAGGTGGAGCGATAGCCGGACGGAATCAGCTGGACGAGGTCGAGGGCGGCGACGGGATCGAGTGCGGCGAAGTGGGGCAGGGAAAGTTGGAGGGCTTCGGTGCGGACATCGCCGGGAGGGAGTCCGCGGACCCAGGCGAGGGCGGAGGCGAGGTCGGCGCGGATCCAGCTCTGGACGAGGGCGATGAAGGTGGAGTCGCGCCAAGGGCCGGCCGGCAGGCCGGCGGCGAAGGAGATGGCGGCGGTGGGGGCGACGCGGCCCCAGTGGCCGAAGAGGACGCGGCGGAGCTCGGTCTGGGCGGGAGCGGCGAGATGGGGGCGGACGGCGGAGGCGAGGCGATCGAAACCGGGCGCGGGGAGAGCGAGGAGGGCGTCCTCCCATTCGCGGTTGGAGTGCCAGACGCCGGCGCGGCACTCGGCGGCGAGGCGCTCGGCGAGGCGGGTGGCGGGGTCTTCGCCGGAGGCAGGAGCGGAGCCGGCGACGCGAGGAGCGGAGGGCTCGGAAGAATCGGCTGACAGGTGGCGCGCGAGACCGTAGCCGGCGAGGGCGGAGAGGCCGAGGGCGAGGAGCGGGGCGGGGCGGAGGAGCGGGCGGGGCATACGAGCGAGGAGCAGGGAGCAAGGAGCGGGGAGCCAAGTGCCGGGGCCACGGGCAGGAGGACCGTGCCACTTGTTGAAAACGCCGCGACGGCGGGGGCGGGCCGTCGCGGCGGAGGAATCAAGCGGGGATCACTGGCAGGCGGCGGCGAAGACGCAGCCGGTGCTGCCATTGGTGATGGCGTAGCAGGAGGGCGTGTTGCGGACGTAGCCGCCGTTGATCTTCACACGCGTGGACGACTCGAGCCAGGCGCCGATGTCGCTGCAGCCGTTGGCGTAGAGGTTCGCGACCGTGATGTCGTGGGGGTTCACCAAGGTGAAGATGCCGCGTCCGCAGGAGGTGGACCAGACGCCGGCGGAGATCGTGATGCCGCTGCTGGTGCCCGCGCGAAAGCCCGCGTAGCCGCCGCCGTAATTGCAGCGGGTGGCGTTCACCGTCGTGCCGGAAGCGGTCTGCGAGGGGTTGAACATGATGCCGCAACCGCCGCTGCGGTCTGTGGCGGTGATGGTGCTGAAGGTGGTGCCGGTGATGCCGTAGGTCTCGACTCCGTGGCTGCCGGAGGCGGTGCAGTTGGGGCTGCCGGCGGCGAAGTTGGAGCCGCCGCCGCCGGCGCAGTTGTCGATGCGCATGAGGATGCCGGCGCCGCCGGAGATGCCGCTGAAGGACTGGCCGGCGGTGGTCTGGAAATACATGCCGAACCACTGGCCGCCGGCGCAGACCATGTTCTTCGCGCCGGTGGAGGAGGAGTTGCGGGCGCGGAGGATGCCGTTGGCGGAGCCGCTCACGCCGGTGAAGGTGTTGCCCCAGCCGTCGGCGGTGACGTTGGACTTGAGGTTGATGGTGCCGCCGGTGTTGCCGCCGTTGTAGAGACGGAGGGTGCCGCTGGACATGGCGGAGACGCAGGCGTTGCCGGCGGCGGACATGTTGGAGCCGGTGTATTTGACGACGCCGTCGACCTTGCCGGTCCAGGTGGAGCCGGAGAGGGAGACTTCGCCGACGGCGGCGAGGGCGGAGGAGGCGAGGGCGAGCGAGCCGAGAACGGCGGCCGCGAGGAGGGAGGTGGTTTTCATGGGGTGATTCGAAAGCGAAGGAACGCGGGAAGGGCGGAACGGGAAACGCCGCGACGGCCGGGGCGAGCCGTCGCGACGGAGTGGATACGAGGAGGCTCTATCAGAGGCAGCTCACGCTGGCGTATGAGCCGGAGCCGGAGACGGAGTAGCAGCCGCCGCCGTTGTTGCTGAGGGTGCCGGAGACGACGCGGACCTTCACGCAGTCCTGGATCCAGATGCCGATGCCGCTGTTGCCGGAGGCGTTGAGCTTGGCGACGGCGCTGTCGTGGCTGCCGGTGAGGCTGAAGAAGCCGCGGCCGCCGCTGTTGGCGGTGGTGGTGCCGCTGGCGTAGCAGTCGTTGTTGCTGTTGGCGTAGCGGAGGCCGGCGTAGCCGCCGCCGTAGCAGCAGCGGGTGGCGTTGACGGTGGTCACGCGGCCGGTGGTGGTCTGGTTGTAGAGGAGGCCGCATTCGCCGCGATCGGTGGCGGTGAGGGTGCTGGTGGTGGCGTTGGTGATGCCGTAGGTCTCGATGCCGTGGCTGCCGGAGGCGGTGGCGGTGACGCTGCCGCTGTTGAAGTTGGAGCCGCCGCCGCCGGCGCAGTTGTCGATGCGCATGAGGATGCCGCCGGTGCCGGAGATGCCGCTGAAGGTCTGGCCGGAGCAGGTGGAGAAATACATGCCGAACCACGGGGCGCCGGCGACCTTGATGTTGGATGCGCCGGTGTTGCTGCCGTTTTTGCACTGGATGACACCGCCGGCGTAGTTGCTGGTGATGGTGTAGCCGTTGCCGTTGACGGTGGTGGAGCCGAAGACGCGGGCGGCGCCGGTCATGGTTCCGCTGGCGCGGATGTTGATCACGCCGCTGGTCATGGCGGATCCGCAGGCGCCGGCCGCGCCGTTCATGGAGGTGCCGGTGTATTTGGTGACGCCGTCGACCTTGCCGGTCCAGGTGGAGCCGGAAAGGGTGACTTCGCCGGTGGCGGCACGGGCCATGCCCGCGAGGGCGAGCAGGGCGACGAGGGCCGAACACAGGCGGAGCTTGTTCAGGGATTTCAGTTGTTTGGGTGTTTTTGGTTTGGGTTTTCGCCGGTGGGGTAGGATCCGCGGAGCGGATTTCGGGGCGGGTGGCGAAAGGCCCGCCCGAAAGGGACGTGCCGTGGCGGCGCGGAAAGCAGGTGATGAAGAGGGGGCTTGTCGGAAATCGGACCGGGCCTGATCGGGCGACGGGGCCGGAAAAACGCCCGCGAGGGGAGCGCGGGCGGAGAGGGGAGAGCGCGGAGCTTTAGTAGAAGTCGACGCAGTCGATGCTGTAGCCGGCGCTGAGGAAGCCGGTCGAGCCGCTGCCGGAGACGGGGTAGACGGAGAGGGTGTTGGTGCCGGCGACGAGGGCGCTGGCGGGAACGCTGAAGGTGTAGGTGGTGTTGTTGCCGCGGTAGGTGCCGACGGTGAGGGTGCGGGTGTCGGGCTGGGTGGAGATGCCGGGGATGGCGGAGGTCCAGCTGTTGACCGTGACGCGGGGGCGGGCGCCGGAGTAGGCGCAGGTGATGCCGACGCGGAGGGTCTTGGCCGAGGTGATCTGCGCGGAGGTGAGGGTGAACTGGATGGCCTGCGTGCCGTTCACGTCCTTCCACTGGTAGCAGGGGAAGCTGGTGTTGCCGCTGGAGCCGACGACGAAGGTGCCCGGGCTCCAGGAGGATAGGCGGACGTCGGACGGGTGCATGGTCGTAATGGAGGAACCATTACGGAACTCGGTCGGGGTGCCGTCCCAGTTGCCGATGCGCCAGATGGGGGTGACGGAGCTGGGGTCGCCGGTGATGGTGAAGGAATTCAGGATCGTGGTGCCGCCGGCGGTGACGGTCACGCTACGGGTGTCGACCGCGAGTTCGTTCTTATACACCGTCATGGTGTAGGTGCCGGGGCGCATGCCGGTGCAGTTGAAGTAGCCGTCGGAGGCGCGGGCGTCGGTCCAATATTGGGCGGTGGAGTTGGCGAAGCCGACGGTGTAGGCGTAGGCGGTGTCGCGGCCGTTGATGGCGACGCCGGTGACGCGTCCGCGGCCGGCGGCGTCGAGGTAGCCGGAGAGGCCCATCGAGGAGAACCATGAGGTGTCGATCGAGGTGGAGGGCGTGGCGCCGGTGGTGAAGACGACGGTGTAGGCGTTGAGGATGCCGAGGCGGTAGGCCTCGGTCTGGGCCTCGCCATAGTTGACGATGTAGGTGATCTCCTGGTCGGAGCCGCATTGGTTGAGCAGGCAACGGTAGAAGGGGCCGCCGGAGGCGCCCTCGTTGTTGTCGCGCACGACCCAGACGCCGACGTTGGTGCCGGAGGCGCCGATGTAGGACCAGTCTTTGACGCGCTGGTTGGAGTAGTGCTTGGAGCGGGTCTGGCCGTTGCTCAGGCCGAAGATGTCGCCGGACTCGATCGCGCCGGTGTTGTTGCGGATGTCGGAGGGCGTCGGGCCGTTGGGGAGGAGGCTGGAGGGGATGCGGAGGATGTAGCGGACGAGGCCGTGGATGTCGGGCTCGGTGGTGAAATAGGTGCCCATGTAGATGTGCGGATATCCGCTCCGCGCCATGTAGTAGTGGGTGAGGTTGCCCGCCTGCACGGTGACCTTGATGTAGTTGGTGTTCACTACGGCGGCGGAGACGGAGACGGCGGAGACGCCGCTGTAGAGGTAGTCGAAGCCGGAGGTGATCTGGGAGCCGCGGGACTGGTTCTGGTATTCGACGCCGTTCCAAACGAGACTCATGATGTCGCCGGGCGACTGGGTGCTGGAGCCGTTGTCGGTGCGGCGGACTTTGAAGACGAGGCCGGCGCCGGTATCGACCTGGTAGTAATCGGTGGCGGTGGTGAGGCCGAAGGCGGCGAAAGCCGACACGGCGGGCAGGAGAAGCGCGGCGGCGAGGCCGAGGAGGCGGGATTTTGCTGAGGCGACGTGTGGTGAGTTCATGAGGACGGAGGGATCAAGTTTCGGGGATGGCGGGGGTGAACAGGTCGAGGAGGCCGGCGCGCCGGTCGGAGGGGATCGCGGAATCGGTCTCCGCGAAACGGAGGGCCGCCCCGGGGTCCGACGCCGCCCACTCGCGGAGAGCGGCGCGAATGGCGCGGCAACGAAGCCCGGGGTCGCGGATCAGTCGCGCGAGTTCGAGCGCGGTGGAGGTGGGGCGATGAAGCGCGTCGGTGCTCTCGACGATGCCGGCGAGGGCGGCGTCGAGCGCGGGAGCCTCCGAAAGGCGCCGGGCGGCCCATTCGCCAAGTTTGGCTGGATCGTCGTGTGCCCAGCGTTGCAGGGCGATGGAGAGGATTCGTTCGCCGCTTGCGCCAGGAAGCTGGAGGGCGTGTTCCGCCAGGAGTTCGGGCGGCCCGAGGCGGGCGCAGGTCTCGATCCATTGGTCGCGCTCCGTCCCCTCGTGAAGATCGGCGAGGCGGACGAGAAGTTCTTCAAAGAGGCCTGCGCGGAGCAGGTTGGCCATGGCGGAATCGTCGGCAAAGCCCGGAGCCCGCTCCGAAGGGTGGGGCGGGAAAACGGCGGACGGGAGCGTGATCTTCGGCACGGCTCCGCCCCGAGGCGCGAGAGGCGGTTGCCTGACAAGCGCAAGCGAGGCGAGGACCAGAATCACGCCCGCGGCCCGGAGAGGGCGCGGACGAAGGGGCATGGCGTTGGGCTGGCGGGGCGGGGGCGACCGGCCGCGCACGTGCGCTCGGCCCGCCCGCACTACGGGGGGTGGGGGTGGGGGGGGCGTTCGTAAGCAACCGCGCTACTTTGGGGCAGAGCGGCTACGGGGGTAGGAACACGCTCTTTCTTGGAGCAAGGCCGCGCTCGAACGACAGCTTGTCTGAAACGGACAGTAAGATGCGACTCCCCGGATATTCTGTCTGTCTGACTTCTTTAGTCTTTGTCCGGCGATGAGTAAGCGTTGCCGGCGGATGCTTCCGCCGTGGTGTGCGCATCCTATTGATCAAATTTATAGGAGCATAGGGGCGCGCGGCGCCCCAACTACGCGCATATTTCAAGGCGACCGCGGATCCCAGCCGTCGGAGCCGCCGAGGACCTTGGCGGGCGTGAGCGCGGCGGCGTCCTCGGCGGAAAGCTGGTGCGACCATGGCGCGCGCTCGGAAGCTTTTGCGCCCGGGCCGGTGGTGGCGAACTCGGCGTAGAAAGCGGTGCGCTCGGCGTCGGCTTTTTTCCAGTTGTTCCAGCCTTCGGGACGGACGCCTTCGCACATCTCGGTGCGAAGGAAAACCGTGCGGGCGTAGTTGCGCCAAGGCCGGCCGAGATAGGTGCGCACGCCTTCGGCGGCGGTGACGCGGCAATCGGCGAAGACGAAACCATGAGGCGTGCCCTCGGGGGTGGAGGCGGCGGTGAGATAGCCGTCGCGGAGGGCGCGGATCTCGCAGCGCGAGAAGAAGGCGGTGGCGCCGCCGAAGATGAAGTCGACGTGCCCCTCGACGTGGCAGTCCTCGAAGTAGTGGCGGCCGCGGTTGAGGAGAATGGTATCCTGCCAGCCGAGGAAGCGGCAGCGACGAAACACGAGGCGGTCGCCGTCGGCGCGGAGGGCGAGCGCCTGGCCGACGGGGCCGGCGGTGTTGGCGATCGTGAGATTTTCCCAGATCATGCCGTCGCCGTCGATGTGCACGGTGGGCGTCGCGAAGGTGCCGATCGGCTTGCCGTCGAGCCCGGTCAGGCCGGCGTGGAGATCGAAGGCGATGGTCGTCGTGGCGGCGTCATCGCCGCGGATGAGCATGCGGCCGCGCTCGCGTTGCACGTAGACGCGTTCGCGGTAGGCGCCGGGTTTGACGCGGATGATCCAGCGCGGGGCGTTCGCGCCGGTGCGCATGGGAGCGGAGGAGATGGCCTGCTGAAGGGAGGTGTAGTCGCCGCTGCCATCGGCGGCCACGACGGCGTCCGCGCGCGGTTCGGCGGCCGGGGTGGTGGCCGCGGGCGCGGCGGCGGCGGGGCTCGCGGAGGCGTGAGAGGTGTCGGCGGCGTTGTCGGCGGCGTGGAGGCCGAGGCGGGCGACGCAGGCGAGGGTGACAAGGGCCACGAGGCGTGTGCGCATGAACGAGGGAGACGGTTTAGGACTGGGGCTTGGCGGGCGCGGGCTTGGGCTTCGAGGGCAGGCCGAGGCGTTGGCGCCATTTGGGATAATCTTTCTCGAGCAGGCTGGCGGCCCAGGATCCATAGTAGCCGTAACCGCTGCGCCGTTCGGAGGTGATCTCGGCGTAGTCGTAGTGGGGGACGCTGTCGCGATCGAGGAAGAGGGGGCGGTCGGTGCCGAGTTCGTAGAAGCGGGCCCAGAGAGGAGGCGCGTCGGCGTCGGAAGTGACGCGGCGGTCGGCCTTGCCGTCGGAGTCGCGGGTTTTTTCCACGCGGATGCCGGTGAGTTTCGTCTTTTCGAACCAAGCGGCCGCGCTTTCGACGGCGGTGATCACGGCGGGCGATGGTTTTTCAATGGCCATGAGGAAGCGGACGATGCCGACGCTTTCGGAGCCGGAGAGGGAAGGCGGCTCGTATTTGCGGGCCCAGGCGGGCGCGAGGGTCTTCTCGTCGTGTTGGGCGCACCAGACGGTGAGCCGGCCGTTTTGCTTCACTTGGGTGCGCAGGATGCAGTCGAGGCCTTTGGTGACGGCGGTGGCGGCGCGGGCGCGGCGTTTGGCGTCGACGAAGGCGTAGGGCGCTTCGCCATGGGACGCGTCGCGCAGGAGGGTGAGCACGTTGACCATGGCGTTGTCGTTATAGGTGATGTGGGTGTAGTAACCCTCGCGAAGCGGGAAAAACTGGGGCCAGCCGCCGTTCGCGTATTGGGCTTCGAGGAGGTAGTCGAAGCCGCGCTCGAAGGCGGGGCGCAATTTGGCGGCGTCGCGGGGCGAGGCGGAAATGAGGAGGGCGAGGAAACGCAGCGGGGTGGTGGTGGCGCCGTTGTCGATGGTGGGCGGGTGGGCGCCTTTGCTCGCCTCCTCGACGAAGGTTTTCGACGGAGGAGCGGAGAAGTCGGTGTTTTTGGGCCA
>CBIHRE010000212.1:0-7998 GCA_966212385.1 uncultured Akkermansia sp.
ATAGATGGCGCGGATGAGCGCGGGGAAGGTGTCGTTGATGCAGACGACTTTCTGGCCTTTGATCATAACGAATAGAGAAGCGCTTGGCCTTGAGCCTGCAAGTTCCTCGATGGCAGAATAGGACAAGAAGGGCCGGCTTCGAAAGCGGGCTCCATAGGCCGGATACCTTATATGCCCGCTGATCCCGTTCGTCTCAGTAAATTCCTCAGCCTCGTCCTGCGGCATGAACCGCAGCGGGCCGGGCTCGTGCTTGATGAGGTCGGCTGGGTGGCGGTCGATGAATTGCTCGCCGGTTGCGCTCGCGCGGGAGTTCCCGTTACGCGTGAGCAACTCACGGATATGGTGGCCGAAAGCGACAAACAGCGCTTCGCCTTCAGTCCAGATGGGGGGCGCATCCGCGCGAACCAAGGCCACTCGGTCGAGGTGAAGCTCGATTACGCGCCGCAGACGCCGCCGGAGTTGCTTTTCCACGGCACCGCGACGCGGTTCCTGGATTCGATTCGCGACCGCGGACTGGTGAGGGGCGATCGCCACCACGTCCATCTTTCCGCGGATCTCGAGACGGCGCGCAAGGTCGGTCAACGCCACGGGCAACCGATCGTGCTCACCGTCCGGGCCAGGGAAATGTATCGGGCGGGTCATGTCTTTCTGCGTTCCGCCAATGGCGTCTGGCTCGCGGAGGCTGTGCCCGTCGACTGGCTGGAGTTCCCCAGCGAGCGGATTTAACTTGGCCCGGCTTGCCTCGGTGCAGGCCCAACATGCAGCGTGCGTGACGTTTGAACGAGACTGTTCCCATCCAAGACGACTCCGGATCGCCGTCGCTGGCGACGTTTTTGCGTGCGCTCTTCGACGGGACTGATCCGGCGGTCATGCCCTATGTCGCCGATGGCGCCGCGATCACTGAACCCGTCACGGGGGACGCCGCCCGCTTGCTGCGGGAACGCGAGGAACGGGTTCGCGAGGATCTGGCCGGCGTCGCACCCCTCTACGACGCCGTCGCGGCGGGCTGGGCGGCGCGGGCTTTTCACCGGGCTTGCCAGTTTCTGGTCGATAGGGAGCCGGGCGAAGAGGTGGTGCGGGCCGCGCTCGCTCCCGCGTGCCCTTCCGCGCCGGGCGCGAGCACGGCCTACTCGGTCGATCTGATCTTCGGCTTTTTGCCGGACCTGCTTCGCTTGGCGGAACAACGTGCGCCGGGCGAGGCGCTGACCGCCCTTCTCCGCGGGTGGGCGCGAGCGTGGCCTTTGTCGTCGGTGGGCATCGCGGCGGGCGAGGTGACGGCCGGCGACGAGGTGCTCGCGCAGCCGGCGCTGCGGCGGCTTTACCTCGACCGCATCGTCGCACGGGGCGCGAAGGATAGGCTCGGGTCGTCCGGGTTGCGCCGCTGGATCGAGGCCGACGCCGGGGCGTATCCCGAACTGGCGGGCAAGTTTTCCATCCTGACGCCGTCGCCCGCGCCGCCGCCTGTCGTCGCCGCTCCGTCGATTTCCCTTCCTTCATCTTCATAATGAGCGATCCCGCCTCCCTGCTTCCCCTCGGTCCGCGTCTGCGCGACGAGATCATCGGTCCGATGAAACAAGCCTTCGTCGGCAAGGACGAGGTGATCGATCTGCTGGGCGTCGCGCTCGCCGCCGGGGAAAATCTCTTCCTCCACGGCCCTCCGGGCACGGCGAAGAGCGCGCTGGTCCACGACCTTTGCCGGCGGTTGCACGGGCGCTCCTTCGACTACCTGCTCACGCGGTTCACCGAGCCGAACGAACTTTTTGGCCCCTTCGACATCCGGCGGCTTCGCGACGGCGAACTGGTGACCAACACCGAAGGCATGCTGCCCGAGGCCTCGCTCGTGTTTCTCGACGAGTTGCTCAACGCGAACAGCGCGATCCTCAACAGCCTGCTCATGGCGTTGAACGAGCGCGTGTTTCGCCGCGGTCGCGAAAGTCGCGCGCTGCCGGTGGTGTCGTTCATAGGCGCGAGCAATCATTTGCCGGAGGACGACGCCTTGCGCGCGCTTTTTGATCGTTTCCCGCTGCGCGTGCGCTCGGATAACGTGCCGGCGGAGAGGCTGGGCGAGGTGCTGCGCGCGGGGTGGAGGCTGTCGCAGCGCGCGGCGGTCGAGACGGCGATGAGCTTCGACGACCTGCGCGCCCTGCACACGCTGCACGCGGCGGTGGATCTCGAATGCGTGCTGCCGAAGCTCGCCGAACTGGTGACACGCATCCGCGGCGCGGGCATGCCGATCAGCGACCGGCGCGCGGTGCGGTTGCAGCGGGTGATCGCCGCGAGCGCCCTGCTGTGCGGACGCTTGCAGACGCGAGTATCCGACTTGTGGGTGTTGAAACACATCTGGGATACCGAGGAGCAACAGGAACCCCTGCGCGCGTTGGTCCAGGGAATGATCGACGCGGAGGCGGAGACGGCGGGCGACCATCCGCGCGCTCGAGGCGGTGACGAGCCGGATCCCGAGGCGCTTGCGCGTGATTTGGCCAAGCTCGAAACCGAAAACACGGGAGCGGGCGACGAGACCGCTAAAACGATCACGCGCGACCGGCTGGCCCTGCTCGAGGCGCGAATCCCGTGGGTGCGCGACGCGGCGAAGCGCGCGGCGCTGACCGAGATCGCTGCGCGGGTGTGGAAAAATTTTTCGCCCGGGATCGCGTAATGGCATCGTTAGACAACGCTTCGGGGTGGGTGCTGAAACTGCCGCGCGCGGCGGCGGGGGCGGTTTGCGCGCTGCGGTTGTGCGCCGGCGTGGAAGTCGCCGAGACCTCGGAGGCGCTTTGGCTGCGCGGTCCGGAGTCAGACGCGGATTTGCGGAAGAGGCTGCTCTCTTTGCCGACGATGGGGCGTTTTAGGCCGACTGCGGGAGGCAAGTTGCAGCCCGAAGGTTCTCTGCTGGCGACCGAGGAAATGCCGGACGCGGCTTGGACGCCGATTCGCTCTTGGGCGACGCCGGAGCTGGCACCGGCGCGACTGCCTGCCGATCCAGTCGGGCGTGTGACGCTGCGGCTGGAACCCGCCGGGGACGCCGTGCGGTCGAGCAACGCGATGCTTCTGGAATTTTCCCGTTGGCAGGACTGGGCGCTGCAAGCTCCGGAGGCGCGACTCGAGCGGCTGAGCTTCGCCGCCTCGGCTTCGGGGCGGGTCTTGGTCTGCGGCACGCCGACGCCCTCCGCGCCGGGGCGCTACTTTTTCGAGGCGGACGGCGTGCTGCTTCCGGCCGGCATGCGTTGCGTGCCGGCGGTTCCGGCCGCCGTGCTGCGGCAGGCGTGGCGTGCCGGAGAAGGCGATGTCGTGTTGTGGGACGAGGCGGGCGCTCGCGTGCTAGGCCGCGAGCTTTTTGTCCCGGCCACGCGGGCCAACGTGCGCGCCACGGCGCGTGCACGGGAGGAGGCGACACGCGCATGAAGGACGACCGGGAAATCGCGCGCGATTACCTGCGCACGCCGCCGGGCGCGCCGTGGCGCTGGGAAGACGGTGGCCGCACGCTCGTGTGGGAGGATGGCGCGACGGTGGCGTTTCGCGAAGAGTTGGCCGCGATCTTCGAGCGGCTCGCGCCGGGGGAATTACCGCCGTTTCCGGTGCTGGTCTGCGTGCTCGCGGCGTGTCGCGGGCGCTACCTTTCGCTGCCGAGGCGCGAACCGGTGTCTGGCGACGCGAAGCAGGCGGTGCTACCCGGCTTCGCGGGGGTGTTGTCGCTGCGCGCGGAGCAGGTGGCGGAGGAACAATTGCGCAAGCTCTCGGCGTTGCCAAACGACGTGATCGGGCATCCGCGCGGGAAGGCCTTGCTCGCGCAGATCGTGTTCGAGGCGCGAGAGCGAGGGGGAGACGTGGGTGCTGCGCAGGTTCTCAAGGGCCTGGAGGCCGGGCTGCGTGAGGCGGAGCTGAACGCCGCGCCGGCCGGCCCGGACGAAACGGGTTTTGACGCAGCGGCCATTCTGCACCGGGCGGCGCAGCCTCTGCGCGGGCACACCGCCGAGAGCCTCCGCCTGCGGTTGAGAACCGGCCTCGACGCACCGCCGACGGCGGACGCGGTCGAGCTGGCTTTGCCGCGCGGGGAGCGGGCGCGGCGCCTGTTGGCGAGGCTTGCGGAGGACGAGCAAAACGGCGGGCTGGCGTTGGTGGCGCGCGATCTCATGGCGGCGATCCGCTTGCCGAGCGTGCTGACGCGGGCGGACGAGCAGGCGGCGGGAGGGGCCTCCGGTCTCGGCAACCGTGGCACGCTCGACCGGCTGCTCTTGAGCGAGCTCGCGCACGACGACCTGACGCTCGCGACCCGCGTGGCGCTAAACGAGGCGCTTTATCTGCATCGCGAGCCTCCGGCGCGACGGCCGAGGCGAGGGCTGGCCTTGTTGATCGATTCAGGCCTGCGGATGTGGGGCGTGCCGCGCCTGCTTGGCACGGCGGCGGGCCTGGCGCTGCTTGCGGGCTGGCCGGACGATGCGGAGGCGCGGGTCTGGCGCGCGGACGACACGGGCGTGACGCCGGTCGATCTGTTGGACGAGGCGGGGATGACCTCGCACCTGGAGACGCTGGGCGTGGCTTTGCATCCGGGCCGCGCGCTCGCGGGCTTCGTCGCGGCGGCGGGCGACGAGACGGAAAGCGATCTCGTGATCGTGACGCACTGGCAGGCGCTCCAAACGGCGGAGTTTCACCGGCAACTCCTCGGAGTGTCGGCGAAGCGGGCCTTTCTCGTGCTGGTGGACCACGCGGGTTTGGTGCAGTTGCACGCCTTGCCTTGGTCAGGGGAAGGCGCGCGTCCGCTCGTGGCGGCGCAGGCGGACTTGGACAAGCTTTGTGCGGAGAAGCCCCGGACCGCGACAAAAGCGCCGGCGACGCCGTTGGTGAATCCATCTGCGACGCTTGATTTGCCGGCTATCTTTCGCGCACCGATTTTCCCGCTGCTGTTGCCGATCATCGGCAAGCTGGATCGCACGGTGCAACGCGGCGAGGGCGGGCTTTGCGTGACGGGAGATCGGCGCTTGTTTGCGTGGGAAACCTCCAAGCGCGGGGCGCGGCAATTGCGCGCCGATCTGCCGGGCGGTCAAACGTGCCTGCTGGCGGGACGGCCCGACGGATCGATCATCGCGGTGCGCGGACGCGACAAGTCCGGCATGATGGCGGTGATCGGGTTCGCGTCGGAAACCGCGGAACCGAAGGTAGCACGCCTGACCGGGCCTCATCATCCGCTTGGCGTGTATTTGGACCATGCGGCGGTCTTGATCGTCATGCACACGAGGGCGGCGGCGGTGGCCGTGGACGCATCGGCGGTGCTGGGCGAGACGCCGCTGCCCGACGGCTTGAAACCGATCGGCGGGCGCTACGCCGTGGATGGCACGGATCTTTGGTTCGCGTCGTGGGACGGCGCGTGCGTGCGCTGGGATCGCACCGAGATGGGGCGCCACCTGAAGGTGGATCTGATCGTCGGCGCGTTCGAGCGCGATGGAGTCGGACCTTGGGTGGTGACGCGCGACCAACGTGTCCTCGGGCCGGCGGGGAACGAATGGATGCGGCTCGATTTCGTCCCGGATCAGGTGACGCCGCTGCATGCGGGCGACCAGCTCTTGATTCAGTCGGCCGGGAAGACCCCGGCGCGTTTCTTCGTCTTTCTCGCCAGCCGGCAGTTCCGGCGGGTCGAGGCGAACAGGATATCCTCCGACGCCGCCACTCTGTTGCCTCCGCCGTCGCGGCAGTTGCAGAGCCGGATCGAGGCGATTCACGCGGTGCCAGGGCAGCCTTTGAAGCTGCTAAACGCTAAGGGACGCTGGCTGGAGGTGTTCGCGCAACGCGACGGACTCCGACTCGTGGAAGCGGCGAAAACGGCGAACCGGCTCGAGGATGAGGCGAAGCGCTTCGTTTCGGTTTCAAGCCCTGCTTCCCTGGGGTGCGCGCTGAAACGCGCCACCTGGCCCTGTGGCTCCAGCGTGTGGTTGGATGATCGCGGGATGCTGCATTTCCGCAGCCGGAACAAAGACCTACCCGAGTTCACGCTCACGCTCTGCGTCGGTTTGCCCTTGGCTGGCTGGGCGAGTGACGGGACGATGTGGGGGCCGGAGTTTTTCATCGGGTCCAAGGAGGCCGCGCGCAACGAGGTCGTGCTTTCGCTGCTGATCAGGTTCTCCAACGCGCTATGCTGACCACGACGCTCACGCTTAAACCTTCTCCGGTCGCGGTGCGCGAGGCCTGCGCCTGGTTTCTGCCCGGCGACGATCCAGCGGCGTGGCTGGAGACGGTCGCCGGCTGGCCGGTGCGGATGGAGGACGTCGTGTTTTACCTCGTGCCCGTCCCGGGGGAGTCGCGCGCGCTCGGAGCGTTGGCGGTGGCGCCGGGCTCAATGACCGTGGGTGATGCCGCGCGCGGTTTCGGAGGCCGGGCGCAATCGTATGGTCGGTTGGCGAAAGGCTTTTATGCGCCGGTGGACGCCGTGCTCGTTCCACCGGTAAACGACGAGGAACTGCGCGCGCAGCTCCGGCATGAGGTGCAGGTCTGGCATCCGGTGGCGGGCCTGTGCGGTTTCGACGCGGGCGCTGCGGTGCGAGCGGCGGATCTGGTTTTCCCGACCGAGGTTTTCGACGAATCGTGGAATCTGGCGCGGGCGGTCGATCCGATCCACTCGCGTCTGCGCCATGTGCGGATGCTCTTTATCGTCTCTCCCGAGGAGCTGTTTGGCGGGGAAAACAAGGATATCGGCAGCGAGCCATTGCTAGAGCTGCCGCCGACCAAGGACGAGCCGAAGACCGGCGCGGGGGCGAAGCTGAGGGAGGGGATATTCATGGCGGGAGCCTTGGGCGCGCGGGGAATCATGGCGTTGATGTCGCTCGTGCCGCGCGGGTCCGGGCCGGCGACCTGGGTGAACCGCCTGGAGAACTGGGCGCGGGGGAAATTGCAGGAATCGAACGCGGGTCTGGAGAAGGCGCGAAATCGCGAGCTGCATCGGCTGCTGGAAATGCTGGAGCGTGATCCGTCGATGGCGTTGCGCCATGCGATTCCCTTGGCGGATCTGGCGAATCGCGGTCGGGCGGCCCAGTCCGCGCGTCTCGGGGAGCGCTCCTTGGATTTCAATCTGCGCCGCCTCGGCGGCTCCGGGCTCGCGGATCGCTGGGACGTGCCGGACGGCGTGCGGTCGAGTCTGGCGACGAAGTATCGCGCAGCGGCGCAGCGGGAGGCGGCCTTGGGCAACCACCGGCGCGCGGCATGTATCTTCGCGGAATTGCTCGGCGACTTTTCGGCCGCAGCGGAGATGTTGAAACGAGGGCGCTTTTTCGCCGAGGCGGCGGTGCTTTATCGCGAGCGCCTGCGCAACGAGACCGCCGAGGCGGAGTGCCTGGCCGAGGGCGGGTTTTACAACGAGGCGATCGCGATCCATGAACGTCGGAGGCGCTGGACGGAGGTGGCCGGCTTGCAGGAAAAAGCGGGACGCCCCGAGGCCGCCCGGGCTGCGTGGCGGCGCGCGGTGGACGAGCTTCTCGCGACGGGGGATCGCCTGACCGCGGCGCGATTGCTCGAGACGAAGCTCGAGGCGCACGAGGAGGCGTTGGCGCAATTAGCCTCCGCATGGCCCCACGGAAAACAGGCGGCGCCCTGCTTGGAGGAACGATTCGCTCTGCTCGGCCGCAGGCACGACCATGCCGGCGTCGGGTCCTTGTTGAAGGCGCTGACGATGACCGAAGCTCCGGTGGGCTTGACCGCGTTCCTCGTCGGCCATCTCGCGACTTTGGCGGAAAGATTGGTTCACGAGGGCAATCGCCAGGCAGCAGCCGAAGGGGTGCGCGTGCGTGCGGCGAGCGCGCTGAATGGACGCAAGCTGGATGGCGCCGACGAGATGACGGTGCTACGAGCGCTCACGCGAATCGAGCCGCAGGACCGCGTGCTGAAGCGCGACGTGTTGCGATACCGCGAGGTTCGACTTCGCGAGGAGCCGAAGAAGGCGTTGCGAGTCTCCATAGCGGCGGTCGTGCAAAAGATCGCTCCGGGAAAACAAACGCCGATCAGCCTGCCTCGCGT
>CBIHRE010000213.1:0-7945 GCA_966212385.1 uncultured Akkermansia sp.
TGAGGAAGGCGAGGCCGGGGGGCAGGGCGAAGGCCTTCTGCGAGCCGGTGATGAGGACGTCGATGCCGAGCTCGTCCTTCTTGATCGGCATGGCCGAGAGGGAGCTGACGGTGTCGATGATCGAGATGACGTCCGGGAACTCGCGGATGACGGCCATGAGCGCGGGCAGGTCGCTCATGCAGCCGCAGGAAGTCTCGTTGTGGATGATGGTGATCGCGTCGTAGGCGCCGGTGGCGAGCTCCTTGCGGACGGCCTCGGGATCGACGGGCTGGCCCCAGTCGAACTTGAGGGCGCCGGCCTGCTTGCCGCAGCGTTGCGAGACGTCGAACCACTTGTCGGAAAAGGCGCCGTTCATGCAGTTGAGCACCTTTTTCTTCACGACGTTGCGGATCGCGCCTTCCATGACGCCCCAGGCGGAGCTGGTGGAGAGATACACGGGATCCTTCGTGTAGAAGAGGGCCTGCAGCTCGGGCTGGATCGCGTTGTAGAGCGCGACGAAGTCGTTGCTGCGGTGGCCGATCATGCCTTGGGCCATCGCGTTCAGGGTCTTTTGCGAGACGGCGATGGGCCCGGGGATGAAGAGTTTGTAGCTCATGGAAAAAAGGGCGCGAGAGGCGTGTCGGAAGACGTTAAAATAAAAAGAACATTCCGCGCGGCGCGGCGCGGTCAAATCCGATTTCCCCTCGCGTCTTGGCGGGGGCGCGGCTTTTTGCGGTGACTTACACCCGGCTACCCACACCTGTCGTCCGTCCGTCCCGCATGTCCAACTGGCTCAAACGCAAGCTGAATGCCTTCGAGCATTTCACGATCGATGTGATCTTCGGTCGGCGCGAGGGCGTGTGGCCGACGGTCTTCGCCGGGTTCCTGCACGCCTTGTCGTGGCTCTTCAGCGGTATCGCGCAGACCCGCGTGTGGCTTTATAAGAAACGCATCCTGCACGACCAGCCGCTCGGCTGTCTCGTGGTGGTGGTGGGCAACCTCACCGTCGGCGGCACGGGCAAGACGCCCGTCGTGGAGATGTTCGCCCGCGCCCTGCGCGACCGCGGGCGCAAGGTCGCCATCCTCTCGCGCGGCTACCGCAGCAAGGCTCCGCCGATGTGGAAAAAAGCGCTATGGTGGTTCACGCACACCAGCGCGCCGCCGCCGCGCATCGTGAGCGACGGCCGCGAGGTGTTGCTCGATTCCGAGAAGGCGGGCGACGAGCCCTACATGCTGGCGCGCAACCTGCCCGGCGTCGTCGTGCTCGTGGACAAGGACCGCGTGAAGGCGGGCGTCTTCGCGATCAAGAAATTCCGCTGCGACACGCTCATCCTCGACGACGGCTTCCAGTATCTGCCGCTGAAGGGCCGGCTCAACCTGCTCCTCGTCGACAAGACCAATCCCTTCGGCAACGGCCACCTCCTGCCGCGCGGCATCCTGCGCGAGCCGATCAAGCACTTGAAGCGCGCGAGCTACGTTTTCCTCACCAAGTCCGACGGCCGTCGCGACACCGAGCTCGAGGAGCTGATCCAGCGGCACAATCCTGGCGTGAACGTGATCGAGTGCGCGCACCGCCCGCAGTTCTTGCAACGCCTCGGCTCGGCGGAGCGTCGCGCGCTCACCGACCTCGACGGCAAGCGCGTGGGCGCGTTTTCCGGCATCGCGGTGCCCGAGAGCTTCGAGGCTTTCGTGCGCGATCTCGGCGGGCGCATCGAGTTCACGCGGCGCTTCCTCGACCACTATCGTTTCACCTACGAGGATTTCGTGGAGATCTTCTCCGAGGCGCTGGAGCGCAAGGTCGATTACATCGTCACGACCGAGAAGGACGCGGTGCGTATTCCGGAGGGCATGCCCTGTCCCGTGCCGATCTACTACCTGCGTCTCGAGATCGAGATTTTGCGCGGAGCGAGCGGCTTCGACGACGCGGTCGGCCGCATCTGTTTTCCCACCGATGGGATCGGCGCCAACGGCCCGGTCGGCGGAGGCGGCGCGCCTTTCGCCTCCGCGCGCTTGCGTTGAAACCGGCCGCGTTTCCGACTGTCTACCACCGACTCCCGATTTTCCCGATGCTCTCCGACCCCCGTTTCGATCAACTCGCCACCGGCCTCGCCGGCTTTTCCTGCGCCCTCAAAAAGGGCGAGCGCGTCCTCATCGACGCCTACGACGTGCCGGACGCGATGATCGTGTCGCTCATCCGCGCCGCCCGCGCCCGCGGCGCCCATCCCATCGTGCAGATCCACCGCGCCCGCGTCACCCGAGAGCTCATGATCGACGCGGCCGAGGAGCAGTTTTCCCCCTTCGTCGACGTCGAGCTCAAGCGCATGCAAAAGGTCGACGCCTACATCGCCCTGCGCGGTTCGGACAACATCTTCGAATCCTCCGACGTGCCGTCCTCGCGCGTGCAGCTCTACGCGCGCCTCATGAAGCCCGTCCTCGACCACCGCGTGAACAAGACCAAGTGGGTCGTGCTCCGCTGGCCGACCGCCGCCATGGCCCAGCAGGCCGGCATGAGCACCGAGGCCTTCGAAGACTTCTATTTCCGCGTCTGCACGCTCGACTACTCGCGCATGATCCCGGGCATGAAGGCGCTCAAGGCCCTCATGGACAAAACGGACCGCGTGCACATCAAGGGCCCCGGCACCGACCTCACATTCTCGATCAAGGGCATCGGCGCGCGCGAGTGCGGCGGCCAGCGCAACATCCCCGACGGCGAGGTGTTCTCCTGCCCGGTGAAGGACTCCGTCGAGGGCGTCATCCAATACAACGCCCCCTCGGTCTACCTCGGCACCTCCTTCGACAACATCCGCCTCGTCTTCAAGAAGGGCCGCATCGTCGAGGCCACGGCAAACAACACGAAACGTCTCAACGAGATTCTCGATAGCGACGCCGGCGCGCGCTACATCGGCGAGTTCGCGATCGGCTTCAATCCGCACATCCGCGAGCCCATGCGCGACATTCTCTTCGACGAGAAGATCGCCGGCTCCTTCCACTTCACTCCGGGTCAGGCCTACGAGGGCGTGGGCAACGGCAACAAGAGCCAGGTCCACTGGGACATGGTGAACATCCAGCGCCCGGAATACGGCGGCGGCGAGATCTGGTTCGACGGAAAACTCATCCGCAAGGACGGCCTCTTCACGCAGAAATCGCTCTTCAAGCTGAACCCGGAATACCTGCTCGGCGGGAAGTGAAACCGCGTTTCGAGCGGAGCGAGAGGCCTGACATGGACGCGAATAAACACGAATAGAAAAGCGGCCCAGTTCGCCCTCTTCAGGCGGTTCTGAATTCGCGTCCCTTCGCGTTCATTCGCGGTTAAAAAATGTCCGCTTCCGTTTCCGTCTCCCTCGACGCCTTCATCCAGGCGCTCCCGAAAACCGAGACGCACCTCCACATCGAGGGCGCCTTGCCCTACGAGCTGTTGCACGCGTGGAAACCGGAGACCTATCCGGCGTCGCTCTTTTCCCACGCGGCGGACTACCGTTTCCCCAGCTTTCCGAAGTTCGACGAAGTTCTCCTCGGCCACGCGTTGCCGTGGTTCGTCTCCGCCGAGCGCTACCACGAGGCGGCGAAGGCGGTTTTCGCGAAACACGTCGCGCAAAACGTGCGCTACGTGGAGACCTCGTTCCACCTGCCGGTCTCGGGCTTCATCGGCGTGCCCGCCCGCGAGATCATCGCCGCGATCCGTTCCGCCGCGCCCGCCGGACTCGATGTGCGGATTTTCGCCGGCATGCTGCGGACCGATTACGCCGGGCCGATGCAGGCGGTGATCGACGACTTGGAAAACTGGGACGAGCTCGCGGGCGTCGATCTTCACGGCCACGAATCCACGCCCACCGAATCTTGGACGGCCCCGCGCTGGGCGCGTCTGCGCGCCGCGGGCAAGGTGACCAAATGCCACGCCGGCGAGTTCGACGGCGCCGCGCGCGTGCGTGAAGCCATCGAGCAACTCGGCGTCACGCGCGTGCAGCACGGCGTCCGCGCGATCGAGGACCCGGCGGTGGTCGCGCTCGCCGCGGAGCGCGGCGTCACTTTCGACGTGTGCCCGATCAGCAACGTGAAGCTCGGGGTGGTCGCTTCGATGGCCGCCCATTCGCTCCGGGCGCTGATGCGGGCCGGCGTGAATTGCACGGTGAGCACCGACGACCCCCTCGTTTTCGGCAACTCGCTGAACGACGAATACCGCATGCTCGCGACGGAGGCGGGATTTTCTCGCGCCGAGCTGGCGCAGGTGGCCTCCGCCGGTTGGCGGGTGGCGGCGGTGTCGCCGTCGGTCCGGGATGAAGCGCTCGCGGAAATCGCCCGGGTGGTTGCAGGCTTCTGATCCGTAGGTTACTGATTGCTGCTGGGTTGGGTTTTGATTCTTAGACGGGATCGGAGATTTACCTTAAGACGTTTCGCTTACCCCTTATTTCACCCCCTGGCTCCCCATCCGGTGGTTGCGCGATGCCGCCGGGCTCCGCAGCCTGCCGCTTGTCATGCATCCCGAAGAGCCGGCGTCACCCGCCTCCGGCGCCCACTACGACGCGTTAGTCCGCTCTCTCTTGCTTACCGCGGCCCGCACCGGTCGCGACGCGCTGGTCGCGATGATCGACCACTTGGGCGCGGCGCTTCACGCCCGCCGCGCGCACGTCAGCGTGCCCGCGCCCGACCGGGCGGATTGGTTCAATGTTCTCGCCCATTGGCCGGAGACGCAGGCGGGCGAAAACTTGATTCATCGGCCCGAAGGCACGGTCGTCGCGGAGATCTGGCGCCGCGGCGAGGTGTCGGTTTGGGAAAATCTCGCCGAGGCTTTTCCCGCGCAGCGCGATTTCTTCACCCGGTGGCAGGTCGAATCGGTGTTGGGGCTGCGTTTGGACGATACGGAGGGGCGTCCGCTGGGCGTCATTTTGGTGACCTTCGGGGCGAATCCTCCCGACCGGAATTTTGCCGCGACCCTCATCCGGGTTTTCGCGCTTCGCGCGGTGGGCGAGCTCATGCGCCTGCGCGCGGAGGAGGCGCGTTTCGCCGCCGAGCGGAAGAGGCTCGAGGCGGAGACGGCCTTGGCGGCGCAGGAGGCGCAGTTCACGGAGGTTTTCGAGCACACCGAGGACGCGGTGTTTCTCCTCCGCGTGGAGGAGGGGCCGCGCTTCGTCTATGAGCGGGTGAACGGCCGGCTCGCGGAGATCGTGGGGATGCGCGCGGAGGAATTCGTCGGCCGCGCCCCGCAGGAGATATTTCCCCCCGGCTCGGCCGAGCGCATGTATGCCGACAGCCTGGCTTGTCTGAACACGGGCCGGCCGATCACGAACGAGCGCGAGTTCACCTTGGAGAACGGCAGCGCGCGGGCCTGTCGTGTCTCGCTGATCCCGTCGCGCGATGCGGGCGGCCGCGTCGACCGCATCATGGGCATCGCCACCGACCTCACGGATCTCTGGCGGCAGCGGCGGATCTTCGCCGACTCGGAGCAGATCGCCCGGCTCGGAGGCTGGGAGCTGGACTGTGCGACCGGCGCCCTCATGTGGACGCCCGGCACCTTCCGGATCTTCGAGCGCGACCCCGCGACGTTCGTGCCGACGGTGGACTCGGCGGTGACGCTCTACACCGAGGAGTGCCGGCCGGCGGTGCGTTGCGCGCTCGAACGCGCCGCGCGGGTCGGCGGCGATTTCGAGTTCGTGGCGACCGCGCGTCTCGACTCGGGTCGCGTGATCCATGTGCGGGCGCTCGGACAGGCGGTATGGGTGGACGGCCGCGTCGCCCGCCTCTGCGGCGCGGTGCAGGATGTCACGGACCAGGAGGAGGCGCATGAGCAGCGTCTGCGCTTGGAATCCCAGTTGCGGCGCGCGCAAAAGATGGAGGCGGTCGGCACGCTCGCCGGAGGCATCGCGCACGACTTTAACAACATCCTCGCGGGCATCATGGGGAACACCCAGCTCGCCATGTTCGATGTGGGCGAAGGCGCGCCGGCGAGACGCTTTCTCGACAACGCCTACCAAGGCTGCATGCGCGCGCGCGATTTGGTGCGGCGGATACTGACCTTCAGCCGCCAGTCGGAGCAGCCGCGCATGGTGGCGCCCTTGCGGCCCATCGTGGAGGAGGCCTTGGGGCTCCTGCGCGCGTCGCTTCCGTCTTCGGTCGCGATCAACACCCATTTCGCCCCGCAGGATCTGCACGTGCTGGTGGATGCCGGCCAGATCCACCAGATCTTGCTTAACCTAGGCACCAACGCCGCGCAGGCGATGCGCCCCTCGGGCGGCACGCTCACCGTGGAGCTCGCGCCGAACGACGCGAGCGACGATTGGCAACGGCGGCACCCGCAGGTGCGCTCGGAGCTCCGTGTGCGGCTGACGGTGCGCGACACCGGCCACGGTATCCCGCCCGCGCTGCAGGACCGGATTTTCGAGCCCTTCTTCACCACCAAGCCCGTCGGCGAGGGCTCGGGCCTGGGACTGGCGATGGTCCACGGCATCGTTGAAAATCACGGCGGTGCGATCGTGGTGGAGAGCTCCGAAGGGCAGGGCGCCGCGTTCCACGTTTTTCTGCCCGGGCAGGTGCGCGCCGGCGGCGTCGCCCTGGTCTCCGAGGAGGCGGGCGCCGTCTCCCCGGGCGATGGACGCACGATCCTGGTGGTCGACGACGAGCCCACGATCACCGAGTTGGCGGACTCGATGCTGCGGCGTCTCGGCTACCGCGCCCGGGCGTTCAACGATCCCCACGTGGCGTTGGCGTCTTTCGCGGCGGCCCCGGACATGTTCACCGCCTTGCTTTGCGATCTCACCATGCCGGGCCTGGACGGCGCCACGCTCGCGCGTTCCGTGCGCGCCTTCCGCCCCGAGCTGCCGGTGGTGATCATGACCGGCTATCTCCGGACGGCGGATCTGGCGCCGATGCGGGAATCCGGCCTCCGGCACCACCTGCCCAAGCCCTTTTCGGTGGAAAATCTCGCGGCTGTTTTGTCGGAGGCCCTGGCCTCGGCGGAGAGCTTGCCGGCCGCGTGAGCGTTTGACCTCGGCGCGAAGCATCGCGAAGGTCCGCGCCACCGCCAATGCCCGCGCCCAAGCTCATCGTCACCGTCTGCACCGCCAACATCTGCCGCAGTCCGATGGCCGAGGCGCTTCTACGCCACGCGCTCGCCGCCGAACCCGAGCCGCTTCGCTCCTGCAAGGTCGTGTCCGCCGGCGTCGCCGCGCGCGGCGGGGAGAAGGTCTCGCCGAACTCGGTGGACGCCCTCGCGAAAGTCGGGCTGCGCATCTCCGACCACCGCAGCCGCGTCCTCAGCCCCGAGCTCGCGAAGCAGGCGGACCTCATCCTTTGCATGACCGAGAGCCACCGGGCCGTCATCGGTCTCTCGCTCGATCCGGTGCCGAAGCATGTCTACCTCTGGCGCGAGTTCATGCCCAAGGGCGCGAGCCGCGAGATCGGCGATCCTTTCGGCGGTCCGCTCGCCGAATACGAGGCCTGCCGGGACGAGCTGGTCGAGGCCATCCCGAGCATCATCGCCCATCTTCGCAAGCTGTAGCGGGGAGCGCTCCTAGGCGCGGCCCGGGGTATTTGGGATTTGTCGGCGCGACGCGCGGACCTTCTGCTTGGCGGCATGAACAGCATGACCGGCTACGGCCGCGCCACGGGCTCCGTGGGAACCCAAAGTTTTTCCGTCCAGGTGAGCGCGGTGAACCGCAAGGCGCTCGAGATCAAGATCGCCCAGCCCTCGGCGTGGGACGAGCTCGAGCCCGCCATCGCGGACGCGGTGAAAAAAGTCGCTCTGCGCGGCACCGTGCAGGTGCGAATCGAACTCGAGGCCGCGGCCGGCGGCGGCGCGCTGGCGGATTTCGACGAGGTGGCGGCGGGCGTGTGGCTGGATCGCCTGGCGGCCTTCGCGGCGAAGCGGGATGTCATCTTCAGCCCCACGACCGACGCGCTCGTGCAGTCGGCCATGCAGTTCCGGCGCAAGGTCGAGCCGCCGCCCGTCGCCGACGCGAAGCCCGCGGTGCTG
>CBIHRE010000214.1:0-7923 GCA_966212385.1 uncultured Akkermansia sp.
ATGAACGGCGTCACCGGACGCATGGGCACGAACCAGCATCTGCTGCGCTCGATCAAGGCCATCATCGACCAGGGAGGCGTTAAGCTGAACGACTCCGAAGTCATCATGCCGGATCCGATTCTCGTCGGCCGCAGCGCTTCCAAGCTCGCCGCACTCGCCCTTCGCGCCGGTCTGCCCGAGGAGCGCATCACGACCAACCTCGATGCCGCGCTGGCCGATCCCTACAACCAGATCTACTTCGACGCGACCCTCACCGGTCAGCGCCCGAACGGCGTGCGCAAGGCCATCGCCGCGAAGAAACACATCTACTGCGAGAAGCCGACCGCCACCACCTCCAAGGAGGCGCTCGCTCTCTACAACGAGGTGACCGCCGCCGGCCTCAAGAACGGCGTGGTGCAGGACAAGCTCTGGCTGCCCGGCCTCGTGAAGCTCAAGTGGCTCATCGACCAAGGCTTCTTCGGCAAGATCCTCTCCGTGCGCGGTGAGTTCGGCTACTGGGTCTTCACCGGCGAGCACGAGAAGCTCCAGCGCCCCTCGTGGAACTACCGCAAGGAAGAGGACGGCGGCATCATCGTCGACATGATCTGCCACTGGCAGTATGTCATCCAGAACCTCTTCGGCGACATCAAGAGCCTCACCTGCCTGGGCGCGACCCACATCCCCCAGCGCTGGGATGAAAACGGCAAGCCCTACAAGTGCACCGCCGACGACGCCGCCTACGCGACCTTCGAGCTGCACAACGGCACGATCCTTCATTTCAACTCGTCTTGGGCGACCCGCGTCGACCGCGACGACCTGCTCACGCTCCACGTCGACGGCACGCACGGCACCGCCGTCGCCGGTCTCCGCGATTGCAAGGCTCAGGCGCTCGCCGCCACGCCGCGCTGCATCTGGAACCCCGACATCGACAGCCCGATCAAGTATCGCGATGGCTGGACCCGCGTGCCGGATCAGGGCGTCTACGACAACGCCTTCAAGGTGCAGTGGGAGCTCTTCCTCCGCCACGTGGTGAAGGACGAGCCCTTCCGCTGGAACCTGAAGGAAGGCGCCAAGGGCGTGCAACTCGCCGAGGTCGCGCTCGAGAGCTGGGCTCAGCGTCGCTGGCTCGACGTTCCGTCGATCTGAGCGGCTTCCTGTTTCGCTTACAGTCGGATTTCACGGCGCCTGTGTGGTGCGGTCGCCGCAAACAATCCCTGGAGTGGTGAGAGCCGGCGCGGTTATAAACTGCGCCGGCTTTTTCATGGACGGTCGGTTCCGCTTGCAAAGCGGGGCAAGGCGCACGTCTTACGCCGCATCTTTTACAACATCGACTCACCATGACAGGCATCGGCATCTGGCTCCTTCTTATCCTCGGTCCTCTGCTTTTCGGCCTATACGCGCAGATGAAAATCCGCGGCGCCTACACCCGGAACGCGCAGATCGGTTCACGCGGCGGCATCACCGGCCGCGAGGCGGCGGAGGCCGTCATGCGCTCCGCCGGCATCAACGACGTGAAAATCATCGAGGTCCCCGGCGAGCTGACCGACCACTACAACCCGATGACCAAGGAGCTGGCGCTGTCCGTACACAACTACCACGGCCACAGTCTCGCCGCGCTCGGCGTGGCGGCCCACGAGGCCGGGCACGCGATCCAGCACAAGGTCGGCTACTCGATGATGACCGTTCGCCAGAAACTAGCCCCGGTCACGGCCAACGTGGCCGCGCCCATCGCGCAGTATGTTTTGGGCATCGGCCTGTTCATGGCGGCTATCATCGGCGCCAAAGGGCTCGGCATCCTGATGCTGCAGCTCGGCATCGGAGCTCTTCTGGTGATCGCGCTGTTCCAGCTCGTGACCCTGCCGGTCGAGTTCGACGCCAGCCGCCGCGCCAAGATCGAACTGGTCAACCTGGGCATTCTGGACGGAGACGAGAGCGAGGGCGTCAAGGAGACGCTCGATGCAGCCGCCCTGACCTACATCGCGGCGCTCGCCGCCACGCTCGGCCAGCTGCTTTATCTGATCCTCGCGCTCAATGGACGTCGGGACGACTGAGCCCGGGCGAGCCGGCGCAAAATTTCTCTTTACCCTTCGACGCGCCCGGTCGCTCCGGGCGCGTTTTTTGCGTTCTTGGCCCGAGGCGTTCCTTCAAAAGGGCCAGACGCGCGGAATGACGAGGAGGGCGACGACCATGCATGCGAAGTTCAAGGGCAGGCCTATCTTCACGAAGTCGCCGAATTTGTATCCTCCCACGCCATACACGTAGGTGTTGGTCTGGTAACCGATGGGAGTGGCGAAGGCGACGGAGGCGGCGAACATCACCGCGATGACGAACGGCTCATGATGCACGCCGAGTCGCTGGGCGATTCCGAGGGCGATGGGGACCATGAGCGCGGCGACGGCGTTGTTCGAGAGGAGCTCGGTGAGCACCATCGTGACGAAGTAGATCGCGCCGAGGACGAAGAACGCCTTGTGCGCCGGGGGCACGGCGTGCTCGGCGAAGGAAACGATATTGCCCGCGAGCCAGGAGGCCGCGCCGGTGCGCTCCAAGGCGAGCCCCATCGCGAGCATGCCGAAAATGATGAAAAGCACGGGCCACTCGATGGCGTCGTAGGCCTCCTTGGGTTTCAGAACCCCGGCGGCGCACACGATCACGCAGCCGGCAAGGGCGCCGAGCTCGATGGAAACCAGGCCGAAACATTCTCCGAGGATGACCCCGCCGATGACGCCGAGCACGAGAATGGAGTGGAACGGTTTCGCCTTGGCGGGAGTGCGCTCCTGGTGGTCGAAGAGGGTCAGGTCGCGGGCGCCATTAAGGGCGTTGATGGCTTGGTCGGTGCCCATCATGAGCAGCACGTCGCCAGGCTCCAGCGGGAGCGTGTCGACCTGTTCGCGGACGTTGCGTCCTTCGCGATGGAGGGCGAGGACGACCAAGCGATAGCGCTGGCGGAAGTTGATCTCACGAACCGTGCGTCCGACGAGTTCGGAACGGGGATTGACGACCGCCTCGACCAGCGAGCCCTCGTGGGCGGCGATTTGCTCCAAGCCGAGATCGAGTTCCGTCACGAGGTCGATGCCGGCGGCGGCGCGAGTGGCGGCGATGCCCTTGGGGCGGCAGGATAGGATGAGGCGGTCGCCGGCGCGCAGGAGGGTTTTGTCGGGCTCGAGGTGGAACGCTATACCGTCGCGCACGACCTCGAGCACGCGAACTCCGCGGGAGGGCGCGAGCCCGGCTTGGGCGAGGGTCTTGCCGATGGCCGGCGAGTCGGGCTGGACGAAGGCCTCGGTGATGTATTCGCGGCGCTCCTCCTCGGTGAGAATCGAGGTGAGCATCTCGCGCGTCGGGAGCAGGCGCTTGCCGAGGAGGCCGAGATAAAGCGCGCCGACGACCGTCATGGGCACCCCAAGCCAGGCCAGTTCAAAGAGGTGCAACGGTGGCAGGCCTCGCGACTCGATCATTCCGGAAACGACAAGATTGGTGCTCGTTCCGATGAGCGTGCAGACGCCGCCAAGCACGGCCGCGTAGGAAAGCGGGATGAGCAGCTTGGATGGCGTCAGTTTCATCCGCCGCGCGAGGTTCAGGACCACCGGAAGAAAAACGACGACGACGGGGGTATTGTTGATGAATGCGGATACGGTCGCGACCGCCAGGACGAGAATGATGACGACGATGGAGTAGGGAAGTTTGCCGGCGTGCTCCACGGCGGCGGAGATGCGGTCTACGGCGCCGCACTTCACGAGCGCGGCGCTGAGCACGAACATCGCGGCGACGGTAAACGGCGCCGGGTGGGAGAAAACGCCGAGGGCATCCTTTTGCGGAAGCAGCCCGCTGGCGACGAGGGCGACAAGCAATCCGAGCGCGACCAAGTCGGGGGAGTATTTTTCCCAAACGAAGAGACCGAATGTCCCGGCAAGAAGGGCGAATATGAGTGCGATCTCCCAAGTCATGAGAAGGGGCGCGGCAATTGCGTGAAGACGGGAGAGACGTCGCGAGCCGAAAGACGATGCGTGGCGCGATGCGTGTTAGGGGCTTGGCGCCGAGCGGCCGCGTTCGGTATGCTGATACCAGCGATAGAAGGCCCAGATGAGGGCGATGAAGGTGACGAACATGCCGCCGAGCTTCATGATGGCGGCGCCCAGGAGCTGGTCCTGCGCGGGGTCGAAACCCGCGATGAGGCGTGGCGCGTATTCGTAGGTGGGATAAAGGATCTCTTTCGAGAAGGCGAGGTAGGCGAAGAGCGGCGTCATCAGAATCGTGACGCCGATCAGGTAGAGCATTTGAACGGGATGCCGGGCGGGCGGATACTCCCGGCTGGGGCTGATGAGCGGCCACCAGTAGAGGAGCGCGCCGAAGAAAAAAGTGATGTGCTCGGCGATATGGACGGGGCGTTCGCGCAAGGCCCAATCATAGAGGGCTGGAATGTGCCAGACCGATATAATGGCAGAGTAACCGAGGGCGCAGGCCAGCGGATGCGCGAAAATCCGACAGGGCAAACGTAGCGATGGATTGGCGGTCGCATGCGAGACCAGCCAAGGAGGAAGCCCCGTTAAAAAGAGGATCGCGGCGGGGTAGATGATGAGTTGGTGCTGCACCATGTGGGCGCTGAGGAGAAAGCGCTCGCCGGCCTGGTCCAAGGGGGAGCCCACCGCCAGGTAGAAGATGAAAAGAGCCGAATAAAAGCGGACGGCGTGGGCTCGGGGATAGCCGGTATTCGCCGGTGCGAGACGAAGTCGAAAGGGCCCGACGGCCAGCGCATACAACCAACCTAGGACGATGAGGCCTCCGACGAGGTAGGGTTCGTTGTGCCAATGGGTCCAGTCGAGCATGAGGTAAGGAAAGCGAATCGCCGCAAAAAGCGGGGGAATGGGCAAAAAGAAAGGGCACCCCATTGCGAGGGTGCCCTGGAGAATAATGACGAACGAAAGCCCGGCCTTATTGGGCGGCGGCCGCTTTTTCGGCGTAGATGGTTTGGGCGGTAAGCGGGATGCTGTCGTGAGCGCTGAAAATCGCCATGAGCGCGGCCACGGTGCCGCCGGCGAGGACGAGGCCGATGAAGAACAGGATCGTGCAGAAGGCCTTGTCGAACTTCAGGTGCATAAACCAGAAGATAACGAGAAGGAACTTCACCACGGAGAGCGTGACCAGGCTCGTGACGATCAGCCACTTCACGAGGGGCAGATAGATCAGCACGATCTCGATGCCGGTGATGACGGCGAGGATCATGGCGATCTGCACAAAGACGTGGAATTTGCCGTCGTCGTGGTGTTGGGCGGCGGCCGGAGCGTGAGCGGCGTGGGCGGACATGGGTGCGAGGATCGAAGAGTTTGGAGCGAGGAGCGAACGCGACCGGCTCAGAGGTATTCGAGCAGATAGACGACGGTGAAGATCACGATCCAGACGATGTCGACGAAGTGCCAGTAGAGGCCCATCGATTCGACATCGATCGCGTTGGCCTCGCCGAAGTCGACGGCCTGCTTGGAGAGACCGAGCACGAAGAGCAGCGCGACGGAGACGGCGAAAGCGGTGGTGGAGATCGCGGCGACGGGCGTGTGGGTCAGCGCGCCGATGATGCTGCCGAGCGAATACCCGTGTTCGGAGCCGGCGTGGGTGACGGCGAGCATGAGGATCATCATTGTCACGGTGGCGACGGCGAAGGCGCCGAACTGGAGAAAAGCGCGGGCGACCCAGGACTTGGAGGCGTCGGCGGGCTTGAAGGTGCGGATATACATGAACACCAGCCAGAGGACGCCGATGGCGACGTGGACGCCGTGCGTGCCGGTGAGCGTGTAGAAGGTGGAGCCGAAGATATCGCTCTTCAGGGTCATGCCCTTGTGGACGAAGTGGGTGAACTCATACACTTGGCAGCCCAGGAAGATGAGGCCGAAGAAGATCGTGCCGAGGAGCATCTTGCGGGTGGCGTCGACCTTGCCCTTCTGGCTCGCGCCCACGGCGAGGGCCATGAGAAGCGAGGACATGAGAAGGATGAAGGTCGAGAACGAGGTGAGCTCGATCGAGAAGACGCTTAGCGGATTGGTGCCATCCGGAACCGGGTGAAGGCGGTAGATGACGTGGGTGGAAATCAGCGCGCCGAAGAACATGCAGTCGGACGCGAGGAATGCCCACATGAAGAGCTTCTTGTTAGGAATGCCCGTCACGGTTGTGTGATCGTGATGGTGGTCGATGGGGCCGGCGTGAGCGCTCATGCAGAGAGTGAGGAAGTCGGAAGTTTAGATTCTGAAGAACCGGGCGAGGGGAAATCAGCTCAGTGAGCTGCGTCGTCTTCCCCTTCGCCGCCGGTGACGGTGCCGTCCTTATGGACATGGAGGTGATAGCCGCCGGGACCTTCGAATGCCCAGCCGAGGACACCGAGGAGGAGGAGGCAACCGCCGCCGATGGCGAATTTGAAGTTATGGTGGGCGAAGAAGAGGCCGCCGATCAGGAGTCCGGCCGCGGTGATGATCGGGAACCAAGACTGGCTGGGCATGTGGATGCCGCCGTGGGCCTCGGTGTCGGCCGCGTGCTTGGCTTTTTCCTCGGCGATCTCCTTGGCGTGCGTCTTCTCATACCAAAAGGCGTCGCGGGCGTGGACGGTCGGGGTAACGTGGAAGTTGTGTCCCGGGGGCGGCGTGCTGGGCACGGACCATTCAAGCGTGCGGGCATCCCAGACATCGTGGGCGGTCTTCTCGCCCTTGAAGTAGGTGCGCACGATGACCCAGAAGTAGATGCCGACGCCGAGCGCGAGGATGAAGGCGCCGATGGTCGCGACCAGGTTGGCGCTGTTCCAGCCCATGTTGCCGTCGTAGACGGCGGTGCGGCGGGGCATGCCGTTGAGGCCAAGGAAGTGCATCGGGAAGAAGGTGACGTTGAACCCGATGAAGATCACCCAGAAGGAGAGCTTGCCCCAGAACTCGGGAACGATGCGGCCGAAGACGAGGGGGAACCAGTAGTGGATGCCGGCGAGCAGACCGAAGATGGCGCCGCCGATAAGCACGTAGTGGAAGTGGGCGACCACGAAGTAGCTGTCCTGCTGCTGAGCGTCGGCGGGGGCGGCCGAGTGCATGATGCCGGAGAAGCCGCCCATCATGAACATCCAGATGAAGCCGAGGGCGAACATAATGGGGGTGCGGGTGTGGATTTGGCCGCCCCAGAGCGTGCCGACCCAGTTGAAGATCTTCACGCCGGTCGGGACCGCGATGGCCATCGTGGCGAGCGAGAACGCGGCGGTGGCGACGGTGCCCATGCCGGTGGTGAACATGTGGTGCGACCACACGCCGAAGCCGAGGAATCCGATCACGGCGCCGGAGAAGACGACGATCGGGTAGCCGAAGAGGGGCTTGCGCGAGAAGGTCGGCAAGATCTCGGAAACGATGCCCATGGGGGGCAGGATGAGGATGTAGACCTCGGGGTGGCCGAAAATCCAGAAGAGGTGCTGCCAGAGGATCGGCATGCCGCCCTTTGACGCTTCGAAGAAGCCGGTGCCGAAGGAGCGGTCCATCATGAGCTCGACGAGCGCGATGGTGATGGCGGGGAAGGAAAGGATGATGAGAAAGGCGGTGAAGAGCGTCATCCACGTGAACACCGGCAGGCGCATCATGGTGAGACCAGGGGCGCGCATGTTGATGATCGTGATGATGAAGTTCAGGGAGCCGATCACCGACGACACGCCGAGGATTTGGAGGCCCATGACCCAGAGGTCGGTGGAGCTGTCGCCGACGAAGCGTTGCGAAAACGCGTTGGAGGTCATCGGCGAATAGCCGAACCAGCCTACATCGGGAGCGCCGGCCTTGGTGAACCAGCCGACATTGAGCACGATCGCACCGGCGAGGAAGACCCAGAAGGCGAAACCGTTGAGACGGGGGAAGGCCACGTCGCGCGCGCCGATCTGGAGCGGCATCATGTAATTGAAGAACGCGGCCGACAGAGGCATGACGGCGAGGAAGATCATCG
>CBIHRE010000215.1:0-7837 GCA_966212385.1 uncultured Akkermansia sp.
AGGGCGCGGAAACAGATCAGCGCCTCGATGCTCCACGCGCACAGACACCCGAGCGACGCCACGCCGTAGGCCGCCAGCAAGAAGAGCGTGACCCGCCGCCGCCCAAAGGCGTCCGACATGACCCCGTGCCACAGGGTCATCACCGCGAAGGGCACGAAATAGGCCGTGAGCGTCTGCTGCACAAGCATCGGCGAGGCGCCGAAACGCTCCCCGATCTCCCGAAACGAGGGCAAATAGGCGTCGATGGAGAAGGGGCCGACGGCCGAGAGCGCCGCGAGCAGGACCGGCAGCCCGCCCCGCGCCTTCTCCCGCGCCGCCGCCCCGCCCGAGCAGGCTCCGCGGCCGCGCTCTCGTCCGACCGCACGGCGGGGCGGCGAATCAGCTTCGGTTTCGACTTTCATAAGCGGCCCTCATTTGGTTGACATTGTCTACAATGCCCCGAAATCCGGTTGATAATGTCAACAAAAACCCCGAGGACGCCCCCCAGGAGGTCTTCGACTCGATCCACGCCGTCATGCACCTGTTTCGCGCGGGGCAGTATCGCGCCTTTCGCGACGGCCCGCATCCGCTCACCCACATGGAGGGCAAGTTGATCGGCTTTTTCGCGCGCAGCCCCGATGCGACGCTGAGCGATCTCGTCGCCCACTCGGGGCGCGACAAGGGCCAGCTCGCGCGGCTCATCAAGACGCTCAAGGACCAAGGCTTCCTTGAGGCGAGCGAGGACCAGGCCGACAAACGCAGCGTGCGCCTGCGCCTCACCGCCGAGGGTCGCGCGATCCACCAGACGCTCCGCCGCCAGTCCTCGCGCCTCGCGAAACTGGCGATCAAAGGCCTTGAGCCATCCGACTGCGAACGGCTCGTCGCCTTGCTCGCCCGGGTGAAGGCCAACCTGGAACAAGCCGCGACGTGATCGGCTTTAGGCGCGGCATCGGGCCGGCCCCGGCGCCCCTCCGCCGAAGCCCTCAGGTCTCAAGCGAGTAAGCGTTCTCGCCGTGCTCGGCCCGGTCCAGGCCCTCGAACTCCTGCTCCGGCGTGACGCGCAGCCCGACCAGGAGCTTCACCAGCCAAAGCAGCCCGACGGTCGCCAACGCGGACCAGACGATGGTCACGCCAAGCGCGAGCGCCTGCACGCCGAGTTGCGCGCCGACCGACTTGACCGCGCCGAGACCACCGAGCGCGCTCTGGCCGAAAACCGCCAGCAACAGCGTGCCAAGGATGCCGCCCACGCCGTGCACCGCGAACACGTCGAGCGAGTCGTCGATGTGCAGGCGCTCGCGCACGAGGTTGACCGCGAAGTAGCATACCACCGACGCGATCGCGCCGATAACGATGGCCCCGAGCGGCCCGACATCGCCCGAAGCGGGCGTGATCGTGGCCAAACCCGCCACCAGTCCGGTCACCATGCCGACCACGCCGGCTTTCCCGTTGCGAAGTTTCTCCAACAGGCTCCACACGAGCGCCGCGCTGCACGCCGAAAGATGCGTCACGAGTAGCGTCAGGCCCGCGGCCCCGCCCGCGGCGAGACCACTGCCGGCGTTGAAGCCGAACCAGCCGACCCAGAGCATGCCCGCGCCGACGAACACCAACACCGGCTGATGCGGCGGATGCGGGTGCTGCGGGAAGCCCTTCCGCTTGCCCAACAACAAAGCGAGCACGAGCGCGGTCACGCCCGCGGTGGCATGCACCGTGATGCCGCCCGCGAGATCATGCACTCCGCGTTGCGCAAGCCAGCCGCCACCCCACACCCACTTGCACACCGGCACGTAGACCACGAGGAGCCAAAGCGCGGAAAACAACAGCATCGCGCCAAACTTCATCCGCTCCACCACCGCGCCGATGAACAGCCCCGGCGTGATGATCGCGAAAGTCATCTGAAACGCCGCGAAGAGCAGCTCGGGAATCGCCGTCCCCGGAGCCACGCTCGCCGCCGTCATGCCGCGCAAGCCCGCCGCGCTCAAATCGCCCAACCAGCCGCCTGCGTCGCCCTTGAAGGCCAGCGAGTAGCCCGCCACCACCCAGATCAGCGACATCGCGCAGGCCACGCCCGCGCATTGCCCGAGCACCGAAAGCACGTTCTTCGCGCGCACCAAGCCGCCATAAAATAGCGCCAAGCCGGGCATCGTCATAAACAACACCAAGGCCGTGGCGGTCAAAATCCAGGCGCTGTGGCCAGAATCGACCACCGCATCCGTGGCGGCCGGCAAAGGACCGGCCAAACTGGTCAAAATTAGCCCGCCAAGGGCAAGCGGCTTGCGCTTAAAGAGGGGGAAACACATGGAACCCAGCGCGAAGCAGAAATCACACCATTAATGAATTAATTTCATACAAAGACCCATAAAGGTGACCTCCGTGCCCATCGGGACGACTGGACTCTCTGCGCGCGCGACACCTCCAACAAAACGACCCGTCCGCCGTCATCCGCCCCAACGGCTCCACCCCCCGATGGGAAAGCCGGAAGCATTTACGGCCTCCACGCCATCGTGCTCGTCAACTCAGGCGGCCGGCTTGTCCCGCCGGCGGCTAAATGGCGTCGCAGGTCAGGCCTTTTTCACGAAGCAGGCCTTCAGCATGTAGGCCGTCCCGTCGATCTTGCAGTCGATCTCATGATCGCCGTCGACCAAGCGGATGTTTTTCGCCTTCGAACCGGCCTTTAGCACCTGCGAGCCGCCGAGTTTCAGGTCCTTGATCACGGTGATGCTGTCGCCCTCCGAAAGCACGTTGCCGTTGGCGTCCTTCACCACGCGAGCCGCCTCGGGCGCCTCCTCCTTCGGCCACTCGTGACCACAGGTGGAGCATTCCCAGTGATCGGAATGTTCGAGGACGTCGTCGAGGGTGCAGGCCGGGCAGGCGGGCTTGGTCATGGCCGGTCGATCGCAGCCGCGCCCACGGCGGAAGGCAACTTTTCGCCCCCGCGAAAAACGCCAGGTGTTCTCGAAGCCTCGACGTGCTCAAAGCAGCCCAAATCCGGAGCGTGGCCCTCGAAGGGAACGCCCGCGAGCGGCAGCCCGCGGTCGATCAGATCGCTCCCGTCGGCGAGGCGCAGCAGGTCGATCTTCGGCAGAGAACCATCCGCTCGGCGTGGGCTGGAAATTATTCGCATCAACTGCGAGGTGTCGCTCGTCGTCGTCACGAAATCTTCGGCCGTCACCGTGACCGGCAGCGTGAAGAAATTATGGTCCGCCTCGCAGGCCGCCGGATCGAGATTCGAGACCGAGGTCGAGCGCGGCGAAAAACCAAGGTTGTTCTTCAAGCGATGATCGTAGCCGGGAACGTCGGTGCGGTTGTCGGCGAGCACGTTCAGCAAGTTGAAGTTGGTCGCGTTGCGATAGGCGGTGTTATTGAAAAAATCGAGGCCGCCGCCGTGGTGGTTCGCGTAAAAGCCCGAAGCGCGATTGTGCACCGCGAGACTGCGGCGCACCACGTGGCGCGGCACCGGCGAAGGCATCTCCGACCCGTTTCGCCCGTAACCGCCGGCCTTGAAGCCGTTGCCATCCGCGCCGGCGGCGAGGGAGGTCCCGACGTAGCCGTTGAACGCGGCCCAGCAATTCTCGATCACCGTGGCGGCGCGGCAGTTGATCAGGTCGAAGCCGTCGTCGCTGTTGAGCCAGGCGCGACAACCACGAAAAACGTTGCCCGTGCCCGCGGCGCCGGTGTGCGCACCAAAACCATCGACGTTGCCGATCGAGATACCGTCCAGGCCGGCGTTGTTGTAGGCGTCGCAATTCAGCACGAGATTGTTCGCGCTGCTCCCGATGATGTAGACGCCGATGCCCATGCCGTCGCGCAACACGAGTCGCTCGAGGACGTTGTTGTCGCCACCTTGAATACGGACGTTTTCCGACTGCGTGTTTCGCGCGGCGCCGCCGGCCGAAACCGTCACCTGCACGCCAACGGAGTGGAAGCCCCGCATATGCAGATCGTTCGTCCGGATGTAGAACGCCGTGACGCGACGCTCGGCGGGCTTCACCGCGTTGAAATCGAAAACCGGCGTCTCGTCCCGATAAGCGAAGTATCGGACACCGGCCTTGGTGAAATCATTCACGTAGGCGTAGGTCGCATCCCTCCGCGTGATGTGGCTGTCATCAAGGCGGTAGGTGCCTCCTCGCAGCCAGACCGTATCTCCCGCCGCCGCCGCGGCCTGCCCTCGCATGATCGTCGCAAACGGCGAGGCCTCGGTGCCGGCGTTGGCGTCGCTTCCCTCGGGCGCGACAAAATACTCGGCGCCCGCGACACGCAACGCGCAGCAAACCAAGAGCAGCAGGGGCGAAAGTTTCATGCTGGGCGCCTCCACCCTGCGGAGGCGAGTTCCCCCGGCAACGTCGATGTCCGCGCCGCAAATCATCTCCAGCCCGCTCGGGTCCTCGACTTCGGCTCAGCTCGCGTCGGGCAGGCAACGCGCCGCCAGCTCTCGAAACCGGCGCGCCTGTCCCTCCGCCCAGGCCGAGTCGCGCCCCAGCTCCTCGGCCAAAACCTCTGCGGCGCGCGGTGCGCACTCCGCGGCCGCGGACGCATCCAGAAACAAGGCCCGCGTCCGCCTCGCCAAAACATCCTCGAGGGTCTGCGCCATCTCCGATCGGACCGCCCAGCGGAGCTCCGCTTCCACGTAGGGCAGACGCGGATGCAAACGCGTCGCCGCGCCGCACTCCATGACCGCCGCATGATCGCTGCCGTAGACCGAGGCTTCCCCCGCCCCGGGCTCCGAACCCTCCGCCCCGTGTAAACGCAGGTCGGCCGTCGCACAGGGTCGCGTCGCCAATCCGCCGAGCGCGGCCGCCTTGTCCACCACCTCCTCCGCCATTTCGCGATACGTCGTCCATTTTCCGCCGGTGACGCTCAAGACGCCGCCCGAGCCGACGACCATCGCATGCTCACGCGAGAGGCTCGCGGTCCTTGCTCCGGATCTCCCGCGCACCAAGGGCCGCTGCCCGACGAACACGCTCAACACGTCGGCCTCGCGCGGCTTTTCCGCCATGTAGCGTCGAGCATGCTCCAATACGAAACCGCGCTCCTCGGGCAGCGCTCGCGGCTCCACCTCCGGACCGGGCCTCGGAGTATCCGTGGTGCCGACAAGCACCCGGTCGTGCCATGGAATCGCGAAGAGCACCCGCCCGTCGTCCGTCTTGGGCACCATGAGCGCCGTGTCCCCGCGCAGAAACCGCCTCGGCAACACGAGATGGATGCCTTGGCTCACGGCGACCAGAGCCTCCGCGGACTCGTCTTCGCGCTTCCGCAGCTCGTCCACAAAGACGCCGGTGGCGTTCACCACGACTTTCGCCCGCACGGAGAATTCCGTGCCCCCAATCCTGTCTCGCAACTCCACCCCGGCCACCCGCCCGCCCTCGCGCACGAACCCCGAAGCCTCCGCGTGATTGAGCAACACCGCGCCGCGTTTCGCCGCGCTGCGCGCGAGCGTGATCGCCAGACGCGCATCGTCGAACTGCCCGTCGTGATAAAGCACGCCGCCCCGCAACCCTCTCGGCTCCACGCTCGGAAGGCGCGCCAGCGTGTCGTCGCGATCAAGCATCCGCGATGGACCAAGCGACAGCTTCCCGGCGAGAAGCTCGTAGACCTCCAGCCCCGCTCCATACACAAACCGCTCCGCCATGCCATAGGCGGGAATCACAAACGCGAGATCGCGCACGAGGTGCGGTGCGTTACGCGCCAGGCGGCCGCGTTCTCTCAAGGCCGATTGCACGAGACGGATGTTGCCTTGGCGCAGGTAACGCACCCCGCCGTGCACCAGCTTCGTCGACCGGCTCGAGGTCCCGCAGGCGAAATCTCCGCGTTCCACCAAGGCCACCGAATAGCCGCGCGCCGCGGCGTCCACCGCCACGCCAAGCCCCGTCGCGCCACCGCCGACGACGAGCAGATCAAACCGCTCGCCGGCGCGCAGCCGGGCCAGCATGTCGGCGCGTTTCATAACTTCGCCCAGTCGCGCGTCCGCTCCACCGCGCGGGCCCACTCGCGCAATCTCGACGACCGCTCCGCCTCTCCGAGCCGGCCCTCGACTCGCAGGTCCGGCGCCCAGCCGGACGCGAATTCCTCCGGCGCGATCACGCCCGCTCCCACTCCGGCCAGCGCCACCGCGCCGAGCGCGGTCGTCTCGCTCACCCGCGGTCGCACCACCGGCCGGCCGAGCAGGTCGGCCTGGATCTGGAGCAAGGGCGCGCTGCGGCTCACGCCGCCGTCCACGCGCAACTCCGCCAAGCCGCAGCCGGCGTCTCGGTCCATCGCCTGCAGGAGCTCCGTCGTCTGAAACGCGATCGCCTCCAGCGCCGCGCGACAGATATGCGCGCGGTTCACCCCCCGCGTCAGCCCGACCAGCGCGCCTCGCGCATAAGGATCCCAATACGGAGCGCCCAGCCCCGCGAAAGCCGGCACCAGAAACGCTCCGCCCGCGTCGGGCACGGAAGCGGCGAGCGCGTCGAGCTCGGCCGCGTTCGAAACCAACTTCAACTCGTCGCGCAACCACTGCACCGCAGCCCCGGAAACAAAGACCGCTCCCTCCAGCGCATAAGTCGTTTTCCCCTGAAGCCGCCACGCCACCGTGCCGAGCAGCGCGTTGCGCGAATGCACCACCGTGCCTCCTGTGTTCAGAAGCAGGAATGTGCCCGTGCCGTAAGTCGCCTTTGCCATGCCTTCCTTGAGGCAGGCCTGACCGAAAAGCGCCGCCTGCTGATCGCCGACCAGCGCCGCGACCGACACTCCAGCGCCGGGAAAACCTTCGGCGATCACGCCAAAATCGCCCGCCGTGTCGCGCACCTCGGGCAACACCGACCGAGGAATCCCGAAAAGCCGCAACAAGTCCTCATCCCAGTCCCCCGTGTGAAGATTGAACAGCAAGGTCCGCGACGCGTTCGATGCGTCGGTGGCGTGCACCCGGCCCCCCGTCAGCTTCCACAAGAGCCAGGTATCGACCGTCCCGAAGGCCAGTTCACCACGCTCCGCGGCCGTCCGGGCGCCAGGCACATTGTCGAGCAACCAGGCGAGCTTCGTCGCCGAGAAATAAGGATCGAGCCGCAGCCCCGTCTTCTCCGCCACGATCGGCCCCGCTCCATCCGTCTTCAGCCGCACGCACAGGTCGGCGGTCCGCCGGTCCTGCCACACGATCGCACGGTGGACCGGCCGTCCGCTTCGACGGTCCCAGAGCAAGGTCGTCTCGCGTTGGTTGGCGATGCCGACAGCCGCCAGCTCGTCCACACCGACTCCCGCTCGCGCCAGCGCCTCGGCCGCGCACTCGCGCTGCGTGTTCCAAATATCCTCCGGCTCGTGCTCGACCCAACCAGGTTGCGGGTAGTGGTGCGGAAACTCTCGCTGCACGACGGAGACCGGATGGCCGGCGAGATCGAAGACGATGGCGCGCGAGGAAGTCGTGCCTTGGTCAAGCGCCAGGAGGTAAGGGCGAGGCATGGCCGAACCGTATGCAGGGGAACGGCGTTTCGCGAGCGCGGGACGCGGCTCAAAGCCTGAAAGCCGACTCCAGCTTGCCGAGGAGCTTGGCCGCGGCGGGTCGGACGCGCGCGAGGCGCGGATTCCAAGCCAGCACGAGCTCTCGGCTCAACCCGCGCAACAGAGCATCTTCGACCTCGACGAACCCTCGATCCGGCAGATCCGCGGTCGCGAGCGCCGGTAGAATCGCGGCGAATTTGCCCGAGCGCACCGCGGCGAGCGTCTGCGGAAACGACTGGCAGGCGAGCGCGGGCTGACACTCGACCCCGAGCGTCCCGGCGGGGCCGTGCTGTACCTGACGCGGCTGAGGGGGGTCGAGGTCAACCGCCTCCGCTCCCAGATCCAGGAGGAGCTGGCCGGGCCGGCGCCGCCGGTGGTCGAGACGGTG
>CBIHRE010000216.1:0-7833 GCA_966212385.1 uncultured Akkermansia sp.
TGCCATCCTCGTGGAGCGCGGTGGGCGACGCCTTCGTCCCGGGACGTCTGCGAGGTTCCGTCGCCGAGAACAAGGACGACATGCATCATCAAAGCGCGTTTGCCCGCGTCTCGTGGCGAGGGCTGTCGGGCGAGGCGGCTTATGCGCAGCGGAAAAAGGAGGTTCTCCCCTTCGTTTATTACACGCCCAACGACACCGACGCCTACGGCATTGACGAGAGAGCCTACTTTCAGGTCAAAGCCAACGGCGAGCCCACGCCGGACGCCTCGCTGCAGGCGAAGCTGGCCGTGGACCTGTATCGTTACGATGGATATTTCCTTCCGCCGTTTACGGGTTTCGCCCCCCTTGGCCCCTATGCCCGCAGCTTGTCGATCAACGGCGAGGTGAGTTGGCGGCAGACCATAGCGGACGCGCACACCTTGAGCTTGGGAATCGAGCACCAGGAAAATCTTCGGCAGGATCTTGGCGCCGATCTGCTCGCCACGAACACGCTTTACGTCGATCCCCCGGTGCGCGAGTCCTCGCGTTATTTCAGCCCCTTCGCCCAGTTCGACTGGGAGATATCGCAGTCGTTCCGCGCCTCCTTGGGCGGGCGTTACGACTACTATGACACCGGCGACGAGCGGGTGACTCCGCGGGTGGGCCTGATCTGGGACGCCAGTGCCGACACGACGATCAAGATTCTCTACGGCGAGGCCTTTCGCGTGCCGAACCTCTCCGAGCGTTCGCCAGGAGAGAACATCGTGCAAAATCCGAACATCCGGCCCGAGACGAATCGCAGCTGGGAGTTTATCGCCGAACATCGTCTGGACCCCGTCTGGCGGATCGAGACCCACGCCTACTACACGGTTTCGAGCGATCTGATCGCCACTGTTTCGACCAACAACCCGGCCGATCCGGCCGAGACGACTTATGGCAACGTGCAACGTTACGTGACCCGCGGCTTCGATATCGGTCCTTCGGCCCATTTCCCTTCCGGCGTGCAACTCCGCGGCTCCGTGACCTTCCAGGACACGCGTGACGACGCGACAGACGACATCGTCGCCGACGCGCCGAAGACCCTCGTGAAACTGCACGCCTCCACGCCGGTCGTGGAGAAGTGGCTGCGCGCCTCCGCCGAGGTGCTTTACGTGGGTGATCGCAAGGACAGCGGCGATCCTTTCGGCGTCGTGCGCCACACCGGGGACTATGTCACGGGCAACTTCACTTTGCGGGCCTCCCGCGTGTGGCATCGCTGGGATCTGGCCTTCTCCGTCTACAACATCGCCGACGCGCGTTGGTCGGACCCTAAAAATTACGGTCAAATCTCCTCGCCGCCTCGCACTTTCGTCGCCCGGGCCACCTTGGATTTCTGATGCGCCGTCTGGCTCCATCGCTCTGTCTGGTGCGGCGCATGGCGCTGCTCGGATTGCTCCTCGTCGGCCTGTCGGCCGGCGGGGCGGGGCGCGCCTCGGGCGCGCAAGTTCCGGCGACCGCGCTCTACGGCAGCGAAGAGGTGCAGGCGCTCATCCTCTTTAATTTCATCCGCTTCACGGAATGGCCTGCGGAGGCGTTGCCGGAGCATGCCTCTTTCGTGGTCGGGGTCGCGGGCAGCCGCACTTTGGAGGACGAGTTGATCGGGCTGGCCGACAAGGAAACAGTCTTGAAGCGCAGGGTTCGCGTGGTGCGTGTGAAGACCGCGCGGGATCTGGCCGGATGCCACGTGCTCTACATCAACCCGGTTTCGAGTCCGGGCGAGGAGCCCGGCCCCGATTTGGCCGAGCTCATGCCGCAGGTCCGGAGCAAGCCGATCCTGACCGTTTCCAGCGATCCGACTTTCCTGCGACAAGGCGGGATCGTGAACATCTACAAGAGCGAATCGGGCACCTTGCGTTTCGAAATCTCGCCGGACAACGCGAAGGCCTCCGGGCTCGTGCTAAGCTCCCGCCTGCTTTCGCTGGCGCGCTCCCCGACGACGAATGCGAAACCGAAGGAGCCCGAAGCCAGACCGAAAGATGCCGAAGCGAAACCGCAGGACCCGGATGCGAAGCCGAAAGAATAGGAAATCGCGGTTCTAAAAGCCTATCCGAATAATTCTTTCATGCCGGCGGTGATCGCGGCGCAGGCAAGATGGCGCAAGGCTTCGTAGTCGGAGGCCTTTTCTCGCAGCGCACGATGTAGGCGGCGGAAATGGTTGAACCTCGAATGCCCGCGTTCGATGACCCGCCGTCGTGGCCTCGGCGAGAGGGACGGTTGCTTCGCTTGGCCGCTCGATGCCGAGGGAGCGCAGGTGGGGCTTCGCGCGACGCCGAGCGTGCCGATGCCGTGTGAATTATTCGGACTGGTTCATAAGCCAGACCTATCCGGCCCAGTTCCGTAGCGCCCGGATGCTGGCGATCAGACGGTGGACGTTTTCGGGCGCGATCCGGTCCGTGACGATGGAGTTCGGATAATTGTAGGCCACGTCGAGATGGAGACCGTCCTCCGCGCCCGGGCGCACGAAGTCGGCCACGAAGTCCATGCCCCCGCGCGGTCGCATGTAGCGCACGTAGGGATCGGGATCGTCGCTTTCGATCACGATGTCGTCGTGCAGGAAGATGTTGCAGTAGAGCGTGAGATCCCGGAACGACGCGAACCACGTCGGCGGGTTTACCAATTGATCGCGGATGATCAGCGTCATTGGGGAATGGGGTTTAGCAGTTACGCTGCCAAGTATCGGCACGGTCGCCGCCTTCCTTGACCCCGCCGGAAGACATGCGTCATGCCTGTGGGTTTCCTTTTCACCACACCGCTTTTTATCACACCACATGAGCACCGCGCGCAAACCCGTTCTCCTCATCATCCGCGACGGCTGGGGCCGCAATCCCCACCCTGAGCAGGCGTCTTTCAACGCCGTCGCCCTCGCCAAAAAGCCGGCCGACGATGCGCTGCAAGCCAACGCTCCGGTCGCTTACGTCTCCGCCAGCGGACTCGACGTCGGCCTGCCCGACGGCCAGATGGGCAACTCCGAGGTCGGCCACGAAAACATCGGCGCCGGCCGTGTCGTCGACCAAGAGCTCGTGCGCCTCAACAAGCTCTTCTCCGAGAAACAGCTCGCGAACAACGCCACCTGGCTGGGTGCCATCGCGCGCCTGAAGGCCAACCCCGCCGCCAAGCTCCACCTCATGGGCATCGTCTCCGACGGCGGCGTGCATGGCATGCTCGAGCACCTCTACGGCCTCCTCGCGCAGGCCAAGGCCGACGGCATTTCCGCCGATCGCGTCTTCGTCCACGGCTTCACCGACGGCCGCGACACGCCCCCGACCTCCGCCCTCGGCTACGTCCGTCAGGTCGAGGCCAAGATCAAGGAGCTGGGCAACTATGGCCGCATCGCGACCATCACCGGCCGTTTTTGGGCCATGGATCGCGACAACCGCTGGGAGCGCGTGCAAAAGGCTTACGACGCCCTCACCGGCCGCGCCTACGCCGCCACCGCCCCGTCCGCCGAAGCCGCCGTCCAGCACTACTACGACAACCCTCTCTCCGAGACGCAGAAGGGCGACGAGTTCGTCCCCGCCACCGGCATCCTTGGCGCCGACGGCAAGCCCCTCGCGAAGTTCTCCGACGGCGACGTGGTCGTGTTCTACAACTACCGCGGCGACCGCCCGCGCGAGATCACCAAGGCCTTCGTGATCGACGGATTCAAGGACTTCGACCGCGGCGCCAAGCTGGACCTCTACTACGCCACCATGACCGAGTATGAGGCCGGCCTGCCGGTGAAGATCATCTCCCCGAAGCCGCCCAAGCTGAAGAACATCCTCGGCGAAGTCGTCGCCAAGGCCGGCATCCCCCAGTTCCGCTGCGCTGAGACCGAGAAGAACCCGCACGTCACCTTCTTCTTCAACAACTACAACAAGGACGCCTTCCCCGGCGAAGACCGCGCCTGTCCCGCCAGTCCGAAGGTCGCCACTTACGATCTCCAGCCCGAGATGAACGCGTCCGAAGTCACCCGCATCTCCAAGGAGGCCATCCTCTCCGGCAAATACGGCCTCGTCATCGTCAATTACGCCAACCCCGACATGGTCGGCCACACCGGCTCCATTCCCGCGACCGTCAAGGCCTGCGAGGCGACCGACGCCGGGGTGGGGGAGCTTCTCGCCGCGATCAAGCAGGTCGGCGGCCGCGCCGTCGTTTGCGCCGATCACGGCAACGCCGAGCAGATGTATGACCCCGAGCTCAAGGGCCCGCACACCGCGCACACCTTGAACCTCGTCGAGGTCTTCGTCGTCGGTGAGGGTTTCACCAAGGCCACGAAAATGCGTTCCGGCGGCCGCCTCGCCGACATCGCGCCCACCGTGCTCCATCTCATGGGACTCGAAAAGCCCGCCGAGATGACCGGCTCCTCGCTTATCGTCGGCTGAGGACGTTTTGGTCCCACGCACCGCGCCGGCCATTTGCGGCCGGCGCGGCCGTTTTCGTTTCACGGGCGGGGCTCTCGCCCCATGATCGCCTCGCCCGTTGAAAGATTTCATCCGGGCCCCGTCTCGCGGGAGAGGGGGCCCGGATTCGTTTTGCTTAGCTCAGGCCGACCTGAGCCCGCGAGCGGCCTAGGCGCCGACGGAGCTTCCGCTCCAGCCGCGCCTCGAACTCCGCCCTTCGTCCGTCCGGGGAGCCGATCCGTTGCCAAAACCGCCCGCCGCGTTCGCGGACTTGCGGCCAAAACAACTCCGGCGAGGTCGCCACATAGATACTCATCAGGGATTGCATCGTCATGGTCTCCTTTTCTCCCGGCCATCATCGGCACGGGACGCGGCGCCTTTATCGCATGCGGAAGCACCCTAGGTGGATCAGGGCGTCCGCGAGACCCCGGCCCAAGGTCGCCGCCCAGCGCCGGCGGGGGCCAAATCCCCGGGCTTGCACCGGACGCGTCGCGGCCCCTTGTCTGTTCGGCTTACCGGCTCGATTTCTCCCTCTAATTTTCGTTCCGACGCCCGCATGCATCTCAAAGCGCTCAAGCTACACGGTTTTAAATCCTTCGCCGACCCGACCACCTTGCGCTTTGAACCCGGCGTCACCGCCATCGTCGGCCCCAACGGTTGCGGCAAATCCAATGTCGCCGACTCCATCCGCTGGGTGCTCGGCGAACAATCCGCCAAGGCCCTGCGCGGCGGCAAGATGCAGGACGTCATCTTCGAGGGCGCCGACACCCGCAAGCCCGCCCAGATGTGCGAGGTTTCGCTGTTGCTGACCGACTGCGAAAAGCAGCTCGGCAGCGAATTCCACGAGATCGAAATCATGCGCCGCGTCTACCGCGACGGCGGCGGCGAATACTTCTTCAACGGCCAGCCCTGCCGTCTGAAGGACATCCAAAAGCTCTTCATGGACACCGGCATCGGCCGGACCAGCTACTCGATCATGGCCCAGGGCCAGATCGACCAGATCCTCTCCTCCAAGCCCGAGGAGCGCCGCGCCGTCTTCGAGGAGGCCGCCGGCATCACGAAGTATAAGTCGCAGCGCAAAGAGGCCCTGCAAAAACTCTCGCTGACCGACACCAACCTCACGCGCGTCGCCGACGTCATCACCGAGGTCGGCCGCCAGATCGGTTCGCTCCGTCGCCAAGCCTCGAAGGCCCTGCGTTACAAAAAGCTCACTTGGCGCCTCCGTCACCTCGTCCTCGCCCACCACGGCCAGGCCCACGCCACGCTCGCCGCCCAACTCGCCCAGCTTGAGGAAAACGTGATCAAGCTTCGCGCCGCCGCCGAGACCCGTCGCGCCCATCTCCATCAGCAACAGTCCGCGCTCGAGGAGAAAAAGTCCGCCCGCGCCCGGCTTAACCAGCGCGTGCAGGAAGCCCAGCAGGCCGTCTTCGACCTTCGATCCGAAAAGGAGCAGGCCGAAAACGCCGCCAATCTCGCCCAGATCAAGCGCAGCGGTCTCGCCGAGCGCCTGGCGTCCTCGCAGGACAACCTGACCGAGCTCGAGATGCAGCTTCGGGAGCTCGAGTCGCAAGTCGACTCCGGCGCGCAGGACAAGGAGCAGCAGCTCTCCCTCCTCGGCAGCTCCGACGCCGTCTTCCAAGACCGCAACCGCGAACTCGGCGTCCTCGAGGCCGAGCTTCAAAAACATGAGCAGGAGATTTCCCAAACGAAGTTCCAGCTCCTCCAGTTCGAGAGCAACGTCGCCCGTCTTCGCACCGACACCACCAGCTACGAGGTCGATCAAAAGACCTCCGCCCAGCGCCACGAGTCCCTCGCCGCCGAGGTTGAGGCCGTTCGCGTGCAGCAATCCGAGGCCGCCGCGCAGCTCTCCGACGTCAACGCCCGCGTCGAGGAGGCCCAAGTCGCCAAGGCCCGCGCCCACTCCGAGACCCAGGACCTCCAGATCCAGATCGGCGAGCTCACCAAGGAATTCCGCGAGGCCCAGAAGAAGCTTCAGGAGATCGACCGCAACCTCGCCCAGCGAACCGCCCGCCTGAAGTTGCTCCAGCAACTCGCCGAAAAATTCGAAGGCTTCGGCGAGGGCGCGAAGGCCATCCTCCAGGGCCGCTTCAATAATCTCTTCACGCCGGCTGCCGCGCCCGACGCCGCGCCCGACGCGCCGCCTCCCGCTCCGACTTTCAAACCCCGTCCGCTCGCCGACGGCCTTCGCCCGCGCGCCGAGTGGGCTCGCGCGCTCGAGGCACTCCTCGGTTCCGCCAGCGAGGCCGTGGTCGTCGCCGATCTCGACGTCGCGCAAAAAATCCTCTCGGAACTCGAGGCCCAGCAGATCGGCAGCGCTGCCTTGCAAGTCACGCCGCCCGCCCTGTCGCAGGCCGATGCCGCCGCGCTTCCGCCCGGCCTCCGCCCGGCGGTCGAATCATTGGAATTCGCCGACGAGGCGCACCCCGCGGTCGCTCTCCTCCGCTCCAGCTACCTCGCCGACGATCTCGGCGCCTTCCTCGGCTTCTGGCGGGCCAATCCCGAGTTCCGCTTCCTCGCCGTCGCCACCGCCAAGGGCGAGCTCGTCGACTCGCGCGGCGTCGTTTACGGCGGCTTCCGCAAAAAATCCGGCGGCGCCGGCAGCCTCGTGCAACGCGAGATCGACCTCCGCGACACCGCGAAGGCCCTCGCCGACGATCAGGTCGCGCACGACGCCCAGCGCCAGGTCATCGAATCGCTCCAGGCCCGCCTGTCCGAGGCCGAGCAGGGGCTCGAGGCCAAACGCGCCGAGGTGCTTGAGGCCTCGCAAAACCTCGCCTCCGTCCAGCAGGAGGAGCGCAACGCCCAGCGCGCGGTCGAGGAGGTCGCCAACCGCGTCGATCGCATGAGCCGCGAGCTCGAGTCGCTCGAGGCCGCGCGCCAGGAGACGCTCTCTCGCTTCGAACGCGCCCGCCAGCAACTCGCCGACGCCGAGCAGGCCGTCGAGGCCGGTCGCGTGCGTATCAACGAACTGGAGACCCTGGTGTCCACCCAGCGCGCCCAGCGCGACGAGAAGCGCGAAAACCTTTCCCAAGCCCGCCTCGAGCTCGCCGAGCGTCGCCAGAAGGTCGAGGTGCTCGATCGCGGCCTCGCCGACATGCAGCGCCGGCGCGCGCAGATCTCCGAGATACTGATCCAGCGCCAGCAGGAGATCGAAACCTGGAGCGACCAGACCTCCCAGCTCGAGCACGAAGCCGACGCGCAGCGCGCCCGCGCCTCGCAGATCGCGGAGACGCTCGTCGTCGCCATGCAGCAGGTGGAGCAGATCCGCACCGAGCTCGGCGAGGTCGAGCACGCGATCAACAGCGTCGAGAATTCCCAAGACGGCATCCGCACCGACGCCGAGAAGAGCGCCGCCGACCTCAGCCGTTGTGAGGTCGAACTCGCCCAGACCCAGAGCCGCGTGCAGTTCATTTCG